>JAIRMY010000166.1 GCA_031258335.1 Spirochaetaceae bacterium
GATGAGGCGGTGTTCCTGTACAACAACTGCCGCCCTCATCTGGCGCTTAACTATGAAACGCCTGAAAAAATGCACCGTATGGTCGCATAAAATCTGTCAACCTATTTTAGGACTTGACATTTTTTAACAATTGCTTCCATAAGCCTAGCCTCCGATTATAAATATATACTATGTTTATACATTTGTCAACTGTTTGTCGTTAATGAACCTCTACAGGGCAAGCCCTGCGGTATCTCTAATAAGGCGAAGGGCGGGCGCTAGTGGGTGGCGGGTTGCGGATGGGCTATAAAAACACTAGTCTTATTGCATGGCTGGAAACAGTTTTGGGGAGGCTTACCGCGTTACCACGTTTGGCGAGTCGCATGGGGCGGCTGTGGGTTGCGTTGTTGACGGATGCCCTGCGGGTATACCCTTTGACGACGATTACCTCAGGCGTGAACTGGCGCGGCGGAAGCCGGGCGGCGGCTCAGCCTCCACATCGCGGGATGAGTCCGATGAACCAGAAATACTCTCCGGTGTGTTCGAGGGGAAAACGCTTGGGACCCCTATAGCCGTTATCATACGTAATACCGCCCAAAAATCCGGCGATTACGACAGACTCAGAGACGTATACCGTCCCGGACACGCCGACTTGGTCTGGGATGTCAAGTACGGGCTGCGGGATCACCGCGGGGGCGGGCGGAGTTCCGGACGTGAAACAGCGGCGCGTGTGGCGGCGGGTGCGGTGGCAAAGGCCTTTCTTGCGAAACACGGGATCAGCATACGCGCGTGGGTGCGGTCTATCGCCGGGATAGAAGCACCGACTCCGGGCGGCGGCGGTTTTGACCTTGATGAGGCGGAAGCCAATAGCCTTCGTATTCCGTGCCGCCGTACAGCGGAGCGAGCCGCCGCCAAAATCGAGGAACTCCGCAAGGCCGGTGAAAGCGCGGGCGGGGTAGTGGAGTGCCATGCGCTGGGCCTCGGTATAGGGCTGGGCGAGCCTGTCTTTGACAAGCTGGACGCGCTCTTGGCTCAGGCGGTGATGTCGCTGGGGGCGGTTAAGGGGATAGAATTCGGTGCGGGTTTCGCCTCCGCTCTCATGATAGGCTCGGAGAGCAACGACAGGCCGCTTGCAAGCGGCATACCGCCGCTTGCAAGCGGAAAGGTCGCCTACTCAAGCAACAATTCAGGCGGCGTACTCGGCGGCATATCCAACGGCGCCCGCCTCGAATTCCGCGCCGCCTTTAAGCCCGTGCCTTCTATAGCAAAGAGGCAGCTTACGATAGACCGCGAAGGGCGGGAAATCGACCTTGAAATTGGCGGGCGGCACGATGTCTGCGTCTGCCCCCGCGCCGTACCGGTCGTGGAAGCGATGACGGCGCTGGTACTCGCGGATTTGATGCTGCGCGGCCGCGGCAATAGGTGTTAGGGGATGGGTGGCTTAGTATGACACGATTTAGCGCCTGCCCCGCCCTTGCTTTGAGGGTACGCTCGTCAGGCGAATCCAACCGTGAGGCTTTTTTTCTCACCGCCGGCGCGGGCATCACGCGGGCTTACGTTTACGGCGGGCCCAAGAGCAGACTGCGTTCCTATGTCTCGCCGTTTCATTCCGGCGGGCTTTACCTGTACCATGACCCTGTGAGGGATTCCTTCAAGGTAACCGACTTTGACGTGCGATGCTGGCGTCCCGGCATCAGGGAGAGTTACGACAGGACCATGGCCGCCGCTGCCATAGCCGAGACGGTTCTTGCCGGGTTCGGCGGCGGCTGCAACTGGACGGAGGCGCTCGAACAGACAAACGCCGCGCTCGACGCGCTGGAAAACGCCGCCGATTCGCGGGTTTCGCGTGTTTTTGTCCATTTCCTCTGGAATTGGGCCGAGTTGACCGGCATCGAAGCCGGTCCTTCATTTTCGGCGCTGTCCCCCGCGTCCCGGCGCTGGCTGGAAATAAGTTCCACCATGCCGGCCTCGGAGGTACGCGAACTTGGGCTGGACAGCGGCGCCTTGCTCGAAGCAAAGAATTTCTGTACCGCTCTCGTGGCGCGGGCTATGGGCCGCCGCCTAAAGAGTTGGGACTGGCGGTAGTACGGCGATGTCTCGTAAATCCGTCTACATAATAGGCGCGGGCCCGGGCGGAGAGGCGCTCCTAACCGGAGAGGCGCGAAACGCCCTCGGTAGATGCGAATTCGTGCTGGGCGCGGAACGCATCCTCGAATCATTTGCGGCGCTCATACACGGCAAGAATGCAAAGTCCCTCACCTCAGGCGGCGCTATAGTCGAGGCGCTAAGGGAGAGCGCTTGTACGGTCTCCACTGTGCTCGTATCGGGGGACAGCGGCTTTTTTTCGCTCTCCAAGCGTCTTTCCGCCATGCTCGAGGCGGAAGGCTGGAAAACGCGGATTCTATGCGGCATAAGCTCACTGGCGTACTTCGCGGCCCGTCTAGGTGTTTCTTACGACGATGCCGCGATAGACAGCCTGCACGGAAGACTAAAGTCCGGTTCAGCGGAGAACGAGAGGCTGCGGGCATTGAACAGAGTCGCGGGGCTTGTAGCTCAAAACCAAAAATGTTTTTTCCTTACGGACGGCGTACTGTCGCCCAAAACGATATGCCTTGCCCTAGTGGAACGCGGCATGGGGAATGTCCGCATAAACATAGGCGAGCGGCTCTCGCACCCGGACGAAAAGATATCCTCGTACACGGCAAAGGATGCCCAAAAGATAGATTTTGACGAGCCAAACGTAATTTTCATATCGAATCACGCCGCCAAAAGCGTGTTTCCGGGATTTTTGCGTGATTCGGATTTTGAGCGCGGCGAAGTTCCCATGACCAAAGAAGAGATACGCGCGGTAAGCATGGCAAAACTCCGCGTCAGGCGGGATTCTGTTTGCTGGGATGTAGGCGCGGGGACAGGCTCCGTATCCTGTGCGATGGCGCTCGCCGCCCCGTTTGGCGTGGTCTATGCCGTCGAGCGAAACGCGGAAGCCGTGGCGCTTCTCCAAAAAAACAAACTAAAATTTGGACTTCATAACATTGAAATCGTCAACGGAATGGCCCCTGCCGCCCTCTCATCGTTGCCGGACCCCGATTTGGCGTTTGTCGGAGGCACAGGAGGGGCGCTAAGACCCGTTTTAACAGAAATCCTTGCCCGCGATACGGGCATCCGCGTGGTAATCAACGCCATAACTCTGGAAACTCTGGCAGAGGTACGGTCAATTACCCTTGAAAAAGGGCTTCCCGATGTTGAAATCGTGCAGATAGGAGTAAATTTCATACAAAAAGCCGGAGACTATAGCATCCTAAAGGCGCGGAATCCCGTTTTTGTGATAAGTTTTGGCGGATTGGATGACGCGGCTTCATAGGATCATGGTTGCCGGAGGCGGCAGCGAATCGGGAAAAACAACGTTTACCTGCGCTCTCTTGGCAGCTTTAAGGCGGCGGGGCTTAAAAACGGCGGCGTTCAAATGCGGGCCGGACTACATAGACCCCATGTTTCACCGCGAGACACAGGGCAGCCATTCGTCTAACCTCGACCTATTCATGCTGGACGATGAGACCGCCCTCCGCCTTCTGCTCGAAAACAGCGCCGGATGCGATATTGCCGTACTCGAAGGGGTGATGGGTTTCTATGACGGCGTAGGCGGAAGTACGGCAGAGGCAAGCGCGTGGCATCTGTCTGAACTTACCGAAACGCCGGTGGTACTCGTTGAAAATTGCAAGGGGCAGTCGCTCACCGCGGCGGCGAAGATAAAGGGCATTGCCGGTTTCAGGCGGAATAAAATAGCCGCCGTCTTGCTGAACAATGCCGGCGAAGAACTGTTTAACATGATTAAACCGGCGATAGAGGAGGAAACAGGCATACCTGTAGCGGGATACCTGCCCTATACGCCGGAATCCGCGATTCAAAGCCGCCATCTGGGGCTTGTAACCGCCGCGGAAATAGACAATCTCCGTGAAAAAATCGCCCTTCTTGCCGACACAATCGAAAAAACGGTGAATATAGATCTGATCCTGTCCGCCGCGTTCGCCGCCCCTACTGTAAAAGAGCCGCCTCCTGAAAATTACCAGCCGCCCCGCGCCAAACGCCGTATCGCCGTGGCGAGGGACAGGGCGTTCTGTTTCTACTACGAGGACGGCTTAAATCTATTAAAGAAACTTGGCGCCGAGCTTGTAGACTTTAGCCCGCTCCGTGATTCCCGCCTCCCCCCCGGCATAGACGGCTTGATACTGGGCGGCGGCTACCCCGAACTGTACACGGCTGAGTTATCACAAAACCACGCCATGCTTGCCGCGGTAAGAGACGCCGTGTCAGGCGGACTCCCCACACTCGCCGAGTGTGGCGGCTTCATGTACCTGCACCGCGAACTCGAAGGCGCGGACGGCAAATTGTACCCGCTTGCCGCGGTATTCGATGCCCGTTGCGAAAAAAAACCACGGCTAGTCCGCTTTGGCTACGCATACTTCACGGCAAACACCGATAACCTGTTGTGCAAGGCAGGCGAGACACTGCGCGGCCACGAGTTTCATTACTGGGACAGCGAACAGCCGGGCGGTGATTTTGCCGCTGTAAAACCGGTTTCCGGCAAAAGCTGGAAATGCATAAACTCCGGGAAAACACTGTTCGCCGGCTTCCCCCACTTCCACTTCTGCTCCTCACCCAAATCCGCGGAGCGCTTCTTAGCCCACTAGCCCGCCAATTGTTCATAAAGGGGGAGCGCTGCCGCCTTAACTTTGTAAATAGTCTTGACAATACGCCGCATTAACCGACGCTGCTCCCCCTCGCTCCATACAGCGCCTAACCCTTATCTAAATGAGGCAGGAAATCGAACGTTTAAACAAAAACGTTTAGCGCGTATAGCCCGCTGGAGCTGTGATACGGGCGGTGTTTACGTGTAAATACCGGATGTGGAAAGTTGGAAGAAAGATGATATAATCACAATAATGATGGGTCTATTAAAGAAAAAAATTCAGGTATATGTTTTCTTAGCCTTAACCCTGCTTTTTGCCGGATGCGCTCTGTTACGGAAGGATCATACTGTAAGTCCGGATGACAGGGCGGGGCGCAATCTCGTCATATACTTTGCCGAGAATAGGGATACCCTGAGGGCGGCAAGACGAATCGCTAAAATAACCGGGGGTGAGCTATTTGATATAGCCGGTAAAAAACCCTTGCCCGATGTACTCGATTACGAAACCTTTTTTGTGGGATCGTCGGTTACGGCGGGGCGCGTCGCCGCGTCCATGGAGGACTTCCTCGCCCGCACCGACTTTATGGACGGCAGGGTCATCCCTTTCTGGACGAGCGCTGAGGAGGGGGATTTTAACCGGACCTTTGAAAACCTCATACAGGGAGAGCGGTTTCTGCGGGGCGGCGGATTTCCATTAAACGGGCGGATGTATACAAAGCGACTCGAGGAAATGGCAGAAGCGTGGACAGAGGTGGTACTCGTTGACCTGGGGTTGCGCCGGGCCGCCGGGGGAGACTATGCGGAGGACATGGTTAAACTCTTCTACGCGGCATACAAGGGACGGTTCAGCCCTCCGATTTTCAAGGACGGGGACTGGACCTTGGAGATGGACGGAGTCCGCTGGTACTACGCCCAAGGGAGATTCCTTCCCCAGAAAGACAGGGAAAGGCCCAAAGACTTCCGTCCCCAGTTCTTGTACCGGTATTCTCCGGAACCTCACGACGGCCCGAGTAAGACGAGTCCCTGGCAAGATGCGGCGAATCAGCTTATTTCCCGGCGGCAGTCCTCCGCTTCGTATAGCGCGTACCGCCCGGACCCAAGCGCCGGCGCAGCCCGCTCTCCCTTTTTTGAAAGCATCTGGCAAGGCCGGAGCAGGGCGGAGGCTTTTTCACACCAGCAACGGATAGCTTTTCTCGGCTTTTCCGTGCAAGTACACAGGGACATAGTGAGTCCCCTCAGCCGGGTGGAGGCGCGTATTGAGGAGTTGGCGAAAACCGAAACGGAAATACAAGACTGGCTCGGCAGCCTGCACAGTATCACAGGCTGGAACTGGCGGAATGTCGCGGGCAGTGAAACCCGCAGTTTTCACGCTTATGGGGCGGCGGTCGATCTACTGATGAAAGCCAGGGCGGGCATGGAAACCTATTGGCAATGGACCGCCGCCAAGGGCATAGACTGGCGTACCGTGCCGGTTGAAAAACTACAGAACCCGCCCGCCGCTGTGATTCGGGCCTTTGAGGAGGAGGGATTCATCTGGGGCGGCAGGTGGCGGCGGTACGACACGATGCATTTCGAGTACCACCCGGAACTTCTGATTCTGGGAACCGGCAGAGACGATGGCTATGCGCAAACCCCTTCCCGTCTTGCGCGGGGTACATGATAGTTTTGTTTCAGCGCGTGATTATCCGCGCAAGGTCGTCATAAATATTGCGTGATGACGTATCAAAGCATTTACCCGCGCCCAGCGCTACACATTCAAGCGGGTTTTCCGCAAGTATTACAGGGACATTTGTCTCTTTGGAAATCATACTGGGCAGTCTCTTTAAGAGGGCGCCGCCGCCTGTCATTACGATTCCTTCGTCGGCAATATCCGCGGCAAGTTCCGGAGGAGTCTGTCTCAGCGTTTTTTTTACCTCGTCAATTATCTGATTCAACGGGTCGCGCAGAGCTTCGCTGACCTCGGTGGAATCTATTTCCAGACGGCGCGGCAGGCCGGTAACGGCATCTCCGCCTCTTATTTCGAGTTTTTCTATAGTTTTATCAGGCAGCGCGCTGCCAATTTCTATCTTTAGCCGTTCCGCCATCTGTTCGCCTATTACCAGGTTGTGCGCGCTGCGGATGTATTTAACTATGGCTTCGTCAAACTCATCGCCTCCCAGCCGTATGGCGTTGTTTACCACAATGCCGCCCAGTGAAATGACGGAAATTTCCGTAGTACCGCCGCCTATATCGCATATCATGTGTCCGGTAGGATCAAAAATAGGGATGTTCGCGCCCATCGCGGCGGCGCGGCTTTCTTCTATGACCATCACATCCCGCGCCCCGCCCTTGTAGGCGCATTCTTCGACGGCTCTGCGTTCAACTTCCGTGATGCAGGATGGTATCCCTATGATCATGCGGGGTTTAATGAACTGGAAACGATGCGGAAGCGCCTTGGAGAGGAAGTAACGTATCATTTTTTCAGTGGATTCAAGGTCGGCAATCACGCCATCCCGCATGGGGCGTATTGCGATGATATTCTCAGGCGTTTTCCAAAGCATACGCTTGGCTTCGCGTCCTACGGCCATTATTTTTTTTGTCCCGCGTTCCACAGCGACAACTGAAGGTTCATTAACGACTATTCCTTTCCCGCGTATATGGATAAGCGTGTTGCAAGTCCCTAAATCAATGCCAATATCTGATGAGCTAAGACCAAACATTCTGCCTCCGTATGCGGATTAACCCCGCCGTACAACCGGAAGGGGCGTATATATGGTATGTCCGGTAAAAACAACTATCGTGGGGGGGGGGGGGGGGCCAAGGCGCCGGAAAACCCGCTATTTTCGGGTACGCTCTGCC
>JAIRMY010000168.1 GCA_031258335.1 Spirochaetaceae bacterium
GGCGGACGGCGAAGTGTGGGTGCATTGGGGGGTTTACTATGACGGAACAATGCGGGATTATAACGCCTTTGCAAGCCAACAAAATGGGGATGCCTTCAGGATGTATAATAACCGGCCATATCCAGATGACCAGGGGTATTACTATGGGTCTCCCTATAATCCAGTTTATGGCACTCCTCAAGACATCTACAATCAGGCTTGTCGGGATTTTCCCCAAGACAAGCCGCCGATATCGGTTCTCAACCAGGCCATCAGAGTGTTAAACGACCACAAGAATACCGGTGTCGGGGCCTATGTGAGCCGCGGGAATCTCATTGCCTATTACTTTATACGAGTTAAAGGGTGACAGCATGGCCAGCGTATTATTTTCAAACAACATTCTCTATATGACTTGAGCCGAACAGGAGTTTTAGCATATATTCGTCGGACCAGGCGGCTTGTTTGATCCTGCTGGCCACGCTGTTTTTTGTCTCCGTGTCGGAATTTATGAGTGTAAAGGCTATTTTTCTGATTACGGCCATATTTTCCGGCCCAGCTTACTGCGAGGTTCGCCGGTATATTCGGCGGGTATTCAAACCTGGCAGTGGTGTTGACCGGGGCCGGCAGTGTTCCGGCCTCGGCCTTCAAAATATATAATTCTATGATAACCGCCGGTGCTAAGTCCGACTGCGGCAAAATTAGCAGCATAACCATTGAGGACGGCGTTACCGTTATCGGGAAGCTCGTTTTCAGCGATTGTACGAGCCTCTCCAGGGTGTCCATACCAAACTTGGAATTTTGTTAAAAAAGATCTGCTTGGTCATACGCTGGGGGTCGCCACATATATTGGGCAGGTATGGTTGCCGCCTCTTGCTTCTGGATGTGATACATATATTGCTACCACGGTGGGTAAAGTTGCACTTGAAGTAATACCTGCTGACAAAATAGTAAAAGATATTGGTAACGCAATTATAGATTTGGGAGGCTGCGTTGGAATTATAAACGCGGATGAGTTTCTTGATTTTGCGTCTGCTACGAATAGCTGCATTTCCCTAATTGCCGGAACTGCTGACCTTGCGACAAATATAGACCTTGGTACAGTAAACCAAAAAGCGCCGTGGCTGGCGCAGGCGAACGGGGTAATCAACGGCGCAGGGGTGATGTAAAAGTAACTTTGTCATGGAATAATCTTGCCGATGTGGATTTACACGTTGTAGACCCAAACAACGAAGAAATATATTGGAGTCATAAAAATTCCGCGTCCGGCGGGGTATTGGATTTTGATAACAGAAATGGATACGGGCCGGAAAACATTTATTGGCCCGCGGGAAAATCGCCAGCCGGCGCTTATAAAGTGTATGTGAATTTTTATGCCCGTAGTACTTCAGGAGCGCTGAACACGTCTTCCGATTATACGGCGCTGATTACCGCCTTTGGAAATACCAAAATCTACAAGGGTACGGTTACATTAACCGGCCCTAAAGTTTTAGTCGCAACTATTAACAGCAGCGGCGTTATTGCACAAGGTTCCCAACTCAGCATGGATATATACGATCGCACGGCTGTAGAGTCCAAAGATTGATTCAAGCCTTTATCAGGGCCAAAAGAAATATGAAATTTCGTAAAATTGTTTTACTCATTGTTTCTTCCTGTATGCTTTTGCAATGTTACGGCAGAGCCGAAGTCAGACTTGGGTATGCTAGCGCGGAGCGCATATAAACCCGCTGACGAGCTGGCGGGGTCATTCGACGGTAACGCTTTTTGCCAGGTTGCGCGGCTTGTCCGGGTCGTTTCCGCGCTGTACGGCGCAGTAGTACGCGAACAACTGAGCCGGAATCACGGCAAGCAACGGCGCAAGGCAGTCTTCCGTTTCCGGCAGCGTAAAGACATCCCCGCCTACCGTGTCGAAAAAATCTACGCCTTCCCAAGTTATCACAAGGGAGTCCGCGCCGCGCGATGTTATCTCGCGTATGTTGGAAGCAATCTTTTCAAACAGCGCTTTTTGCGTGGCAAAGGTTACTACAAGCGTAGTTGTATCGACAAGCGCAATAGGTCCGTGTTTAAGTTCTCCCGCGGCAAAAGCCTCGGAGTGCGTATAGCTTATCTCTTTTAGTTTTAGGGCGCTCTCCATGCTCACCGGATAATCGAACTGCCTGCCCATAAAAAACATCTTTGTCTTATTGAACTGCAACGCCGCCAAACGTTGAATCGATTCTTTTTTGGCCAGAATTTGTCCGGCCTTCTCCGGAATAGCCCTGAGCGCGGCAATATACCGTTGATACTCCGGAGCGGAGATATGCCCGCGCAGACGTCCCAACTCAAGCGCGAGGAGGTATATACACATCACCTGGGTGGTAAAGGCCTTTGTCGAGGCGACGGCGATCTCAGGCCCCGCGTACGTGTACATAACGGTATCCGCCTCACGCGATAGAGTCGAGCCCGGCGCGTTGGTAAGCGCGAGTATGGGCGCCCCGTTCTGTCTGGCCAACCGCATGGCGGCAAGCGTATCCGCTGTTTCCCCGGACTGGCTTATTACGATTACAATATCATTTTTGTCAAAGACCGGATTGCGGTAGCGGTACTCGGAGGCAATGTCAACCTCTACGGAAATACGCGCCATGCGTTCAAACGCATACTTGCCTATAATCCCGGCGTGGTAGGCGGTACCGCACGCGATAATCACTATGCGCCGCGCCGCAACCCATTTTTCGTCCAGCTTGATTTCGTCAAAGTCAACAACTGTATAGCCCGCCGTTTCTTTTTTCAGGCGGGGACCCAGCGCGTCCGACATTGCCTTGGGCTGTTCAAAAATTTCTTTCAGCATAAAATGAGGGCAGCCGCCCTTTTCGGCGCTCTCTATGTCCCAGTCTATATGCGTTGCTTCGCGTTTAAGCGCTTCGCCTTCGCCGTTGCGAAGTTCAATATGGTCGCGGTACAGCACGGCGATCTCGCCGTCATTGAGGAAAATAACATCGCGGGTATGTTCAAGTAGCGCGGGTACGTCGGACGCTATGAACGCGCCTGTTTTTCCGAGCCCGGCGATCAGCGGGCTGTCCTTACGCGCCGCTATGATTCTGTCCGGGTAATCCGCGGAGACGATGGCAAGCGCGTACGAGCCTTTCAACAGTTTTAGCGTTTCGATGACCGCATCCAGCAGCGCTCCCTTGTTGCTGCGGTAAAAATAATTTATTAGATGAACGATTACCTCGGTATCGGTGTCGCTGCGAAATACAACATCCCGGCTCTGCAGCCACTGTTTAAGTTTTACATAGTTTTCTATGATTCCGTTATGCACTATAGCGATGCGTCCCGAAGAATCCGTATGGGGATGGGAATTTATGTCGGAAGGTTCGCCGTGCGTTGCCCAGCGTGTATGCCCTATTCCGGCGTTTCCGCCCAGCGGAGCGGCTGACAGGGATTCGTCCAGTAGTTTTATCTGCCCCTTCATCTTTCGGACAAAAATTTTCTCGTTGTCTATTACCGCGACACCGGCGGAATCGTAACCCCGGTATTCGAGTCTTTTCAGCGCCCGTATCAACAGCGGCGCAACTTCATCGTACCCTATGTATCCTGTAATTCCACACATAATTTATTTTCCCTCAAAAAGTTTGACAGTTAAGCATAAACCTGAAGAACTTGCCGGTCAAGGTTAGCGTAGCAGGGTGGTCTATAAAAAAAGCGGTATCAGATATGATACCGCTTTTTGAATCCATGCGCCCTGCGGGCGTTAGATCAAGGCTTTTTACTTGCCTATGCTTATCATGCGTTTTTGCGCCTCGGCTCGTTTCTTTATTTCAAGAGAGAGCAGTCCATTTTTGAAAGAGGCGGCGATGCTGTCGCAATCGGCGTTATCCGGCAGTTTGAAGGCGCGGCTGAATACATCGAGATGCCTCTCGTGGATGATGTAGTTCTTATCATCGGTTTTCTTTTCAGTTTCTTTTTTGGACTGAATGTTGAGAACGCCGCTGTCAACAGATATTTCAATGTCCTTCTCTTCGTAACCGGGAAGCTCGGCGTCGATATGATAGGAGTCGTTGGTCTCGTGAATGTCAACACGGGGAAACCCTATCCTGGCATCGGGCTGTGAGCGGCTGAACGGCGATTCTCCGAAAACCGATTCCATAAAGTTGTTGATGTCAACCATTGTTTGCCCAAGTTCCATGGGCTGGCGCAAAGTTAAAGATTTCATATTAAACCTCCAAATTTTTGAATCTATTTTTGTGATTCAACTTTAATAAATCACGGCGCGAAACACACCGTGGCTTTCCGCATTAAACCTGCGTACTTACATTAATTTTATAGCAAGAAGCGTGCCAAACATATCAGACCGGCATTACCTTTGATAAATCGTTATAAAATAAGCATTTAGCAAAAACCGGAATAAAAACGGCTCGTGTTTTGCGTAAAAATATATGTGTCATTATGACTCTTGTAGTGTCATACGGATTTTTTATTGTGCCATTTTGAAACAATTTTCCTCTACTTGACAATTGCCTGCGGGAAAAGTACGCTATCTGAAGGTCTGGTGTATAGTCGGCGGTCTGTGGGTGTTTAACTATCGTGGGAAAAGCAGAAAAAAATTGAAAAATGAGGAAGGCGTGAAAAACAAGCTCCGGCGCGGTGGTGTTTTTATTTTTGTCACCGCGCTGCATATCCTGATGCTGTTTTTTATCGCCTTTACCATAGAAGTAACCGCCGAATCGCAGGAAATAGGGGCCAATGTCATGAAACTTGCCGACATCGAGGAAGAAAAGCCGGCTCCGCTACCGTCGCCGGAGCCAGAGCCTCCTCCTCCCCCCCTCAAAGAACGCCCCCCCGTTGAATTGATTGTAAACGAACCTGTGGCCGAAACAATAATTGAAACGGAGGAAACGCCTGTCGAGCTTGCAGCCGCTCCAGAGTCTCCGTCCCTATTCCCGCAACCATCCCCGGTGACGGCAGGGACCGGGAGGGCGGCGCGTTACACCGGGGAGTATTTGCCGCAAAACAAGGTTTCCGTACTGCCGCGGCTTGACGAAAGAGAGATACGCTCAAAACTCATTTATCCGTCCATAGCCCTTCGTTCCGGGCTTGAGGGCACCGTTTACCTTGAGCTTTACATAGACAGCGAAGGACAGGTGCGCCGTATAGTGATACTAAAAGAGAACCCGCCCGGCAGAGGTTTTGGCGAAGCGGCGGCAAAAGCGTTTGAAGGGCTTCGCGGCAAACCGGCGGAGGCAAACGGCGAGGCCGTCGCGGTACGCTACCGCTATCCGGTACGCTTTCAAATTAAGTAGCCCCCATGAGGAAGGTGTTTACTACCCATAGACACCGCCGCTATCCTGTTTTAACCCGCATAAATCGCAGTAAAATCAGGATTAAGGGAAATATCTTTATCATGTCAAAATGCGGTTTGTCGTACTCGTCGATTATCACTACAACCTTTTCATTGAATTTCAGAGAAAGACTCTGAATCAAGCGCCTGAAGCGGTCGGCTATGGTTGTAGGCTCATTGTGGATGCTGTCTGTAACTCGGGGCAGGCGGAACAAAAAACAGCCTGTGGTTTTTAGCCGTGATATGCGTTACTATCAATGCATGAATATAGTTACATGGAATGTAAACGGCATACGCGCTATCGAGAATAAAGGGTTTTGCGGCTGGCTTTCCCGCGAAGCTCCCGATATGCTTTGCGTGCAGGAAACAAAGGCGGAACCGGGTCAGCTTTCTACCGATTTAAAAAACGTTCGTGATAAAGACGGCGTTCCGTACAAAACATTTTGGGCGAGTGCGCAAAAAAAGGGGTACTCCGGCACGGCTATATATACGAAGACCGAGCCGCTTGACGTTCAGTTTTTGGGGATAAAAGAATTCGATGACGAAGGCCGTGTTTTACAGGCATTTTACGATGATTTTGTGTTGATTTCGGCGTATTTCCCAAATTCTCAGGACGGCGGAGCGCGGCTGCCGTACAAACTTGATTTTTGCGCGGCGATTCTTGAACGCTGCAAGGCGCTTTCAGATGCGGGGCGCAGTTTCATACTTTGCGGCGATTACAACATTGCCCACAAGCCCATAGATCTGGCGCGGCCCAAGGAAAACGAGGGAAACGCCGGCTATTTGCCCGAAGAACGCGCATGGATGGACACGTTTACCGGTTCGTCATTTGTAGATACATTTAGACATTTTCACCCGGGCGAACCTGATAACTATACATGGTGGTCGTACAGGGGAGGGGCGCGGAGAAAAAATATAGGGTGGAGGATAGACTACCTGTGTGTCGATCAGGCGTTGTTGTCAATGCTGGAATCATCGGTTATAATGCCTGATGTTGTCGGTTCAGACCATTGTCCGGTAAAATTAACAGTTAAGCCGATTTTGGCGGCGCAGGTCCCTTAGGCGGCTGACAAGCGGATGCATGAGCCGCACGGTTCATTCTGGATGACGGTTATTTAAGTTAGGTGTATTTAAGGAGGATACTATGAAAATCAAATACAATTCGCCGGTCGTTTTAACATTTGTTTTTTTGTGCACGATTATACTGTTTCTGAACCAGATGCTGTTTCATGACCTGATACAACTCTGGTTTTCAGCGCCGGGTAAGGGTAATTTTTCTTCATCAAGCGTAAGAAACTGGATAACCATGGTAAGCCATGTTATGGGACACGCGAGTCTTAATCACCTGACTGGCAATCTGCTTATTATCCTGATAGTAGGACCCATGCTCGAAGACATTTACGGCTCATACTCCTTGCTGCTGATGATGGTAATAACGGCGTTTGTTACCGGCGCGGTCAATGTGCTGTTCTTTACCACCGGACTCTTGGGGGCATCCGGCATTGTTTTTATGATGATACTGCTAGCATCGTTCACCAATTTCCACAAAGGCGAAATTCCTCTTACCTTCATACTTGTACTGGTATTCTATGTCGGCAACGAGGTCATTTCATCGTTCAAAAACGACGGCATAGCCCACTTTGTCCACATAATAGGCGGTTTTTGCGGCAGCATATTCGGATTTTTTAGGAAAACGCCCGCAATAAAAAACGTGTAATGTGGTGAATTTATACCATTTCGGCTAGATTCTTCTTTCTGGGCAACCGCCCCTTTTCGGCTAGAATAATTTTTAGACAATGCTATCTCTTGACCTATTTAAATTATCAGTTGTTAATAACAATCGTTGTTGCTGGCGGGACGGGTGGGGTTGTCCGGTCAGACATTGACCGGATACGACATTATGAAGCGGGCCGACGAGCGCTACACCGGGGATACGGCCGGTACAAGTTGGCTATGACCTTGGCAAGCGGCAGGGGCGCGCCCCGAGTGCGGGAGGTTTCGTACTATTTTAAGGACTACAGGGATACGGAAAAGATACTCATGTTTTTTGACAGCCCCCGTGAGGTGGCGGGCACGGGCTACCT
>JAIRMY010000249.1 GCA_031258335.1 Spirochaetaceae bacterium
GAGATACACCGTCCCGCCCCGGCTTTTTCCGCCCAAAAGCCCGCAACGGAAGTTTTTGAGACCGGTATAAAAGTCATAGACCTGATAGCGCCGTACGCTAAGGGCGGCAAGATGGGCTCTTCGGCGGGGCCGGCGTAGGGAAAACTGTAATCATAATGGAACTGATACGGAACATAGCCACGGAACATTCCGGTTATTCCGTGTTTTCCGGCGTTGGCGAGCGGAGCCGCGAGGGAAACGACTTATGGAACGATATGAACGAATCCGGGGTGATCAAGAAGACGGCGCTTGTTTTCGGGCAGATGAACGAACCGCCCGGGGCGCGTATGCGTGTCGCGCTTTCCGGGCTCACGATGGCGGAGTATTTTCGTGATGAATCTGGTCAGGATGTACTCCTTTTCATAGACAACATATTCCGCTTCATACAGGCGGGCGCGGAAGTTTCCGCCCTGCTTGGGCGTATTCCAAGCGCAGTCGGGTATCAGCCTACGCTTGCCAACGAGATGGGCGCCTTGCAGGAACGCATAGCAAGCACATCACGCGGTTCCATTACCAGCGTACAGGCGGTCTATGTACCGGCGGACGACTTCACAGACCCCGCTCCGGCGACAACCTTTGCCCACCTTGACGCTACCACCGTGCTTGACCGCAAAATTGTTGACCTCGGCATATACCCCGCCGTTGACCCGCTGGCTTCGACATCGCGGATTTTGGACCCGGCGCTTGTCGGAAAAGAACACTACGAAACGGCGCGCCGGACACAACAGTTACTCCAACGCTACAAGGAATTACAGGATATAATAGCGATACTCGGCATGGATGAACTTTCCGAAGATGATAAACTCGCGGTTTCCCGCGCCCGTAAGGCGCAGCGTTTCTTCAGCCAGCCTTTCTTTGTCGCCGAAAAATTCAGCGGTATAGGGGGAAAGTATGTTCCGGTGGACGAAACGGTGCGCGGCTTTAAGATGATACTTGACGGCGAGTTGGACAAGGTAAACGAACAGGCTTTCTTCATGGCGGGCGGTATCGATGATGTGATGGCCGCGGACAAGAGTTAAATGGCTTCTACCTTTACCCTGGAGATATACACCCCCTACCGGCTTTTTTTCTCCGAACCGGTAGAAATGGTCATATTAACGATTGCCGATGGCGAGATAGGTATACAGGCCGGACATGACCGCTTTACCGCGCCTGTGCTGTGCTGTGTGGCGAGAATCAAGGATAAGACCGGCGTTTGGAAAACCGCTTTTTTGAGCGACGGGATAATCGAAGTCAAGCGGCATAAATCGGTAATTTTGGCAGTCAACGCCGAGTGGCCGGAAGAAATAGACGAGCAACGCGCTCTAGCGTCAAAAAATGACGCGGAAAAAATTTTGAAGACTAAAACATTCCTGTTCGAGACCAGCGCCGCCAAACAAAAACTGCGCCGCGCCGAAACACGCCTAAAAACGCTACGCGCCCGCCAGCGGGTTTAAAGTCCGCCTTAAAAAGGTGTCAGTCACCATTTTCCTACGACTTTGCGGTTAGAATTCCAACAACAGGCAATCATATCTTAAATTATCAATTCGATGCAAAACGGTGGGGAAAATACTTTTTTAGGAGAGCGAATAATTCTTCTTCAAAACCGTCAAAACCGTCAAAACCGTCAAAACCGCCGCCGTCTAGCCCTTCAAGACCGGCGAGGCTTTCCCACGCTTTCTGGGCGCTGAGGTTATCAAGGACTATGCCTCCGCCCGCCGCATCGAAGCCGTCCACTATCACAAAGCGCCCCAAGCACGCGTTGTCGTAAAATGACGAAAGAGCTATGGGACGGCTAAACTGTAGTATCACGCCGCCGCACTCGTGCCGCGACAAAGCCTGCCGTGTTTCAGTTGAGTCTTCCGGTTCGTCGCCTAAGAAACGTTCTATACACTCAAGCCGCGCATCAACTTTCGCGCCGCCCAGCTTTAAGAGGTAACTTTTTTCGACGCTGAACGGACGGACGCCTAGCCATATCACGTTTGCCCGTATCCTGTCGCCGGACGAAACAAAGCCGCCCCTTTCGTTAAAAAAATCCTGTTCCGCCTTTTTTACCATCACTTCGCCCGGCTTAACGTATATCTCCTCATCAAGCGTGAATCCCGCCGCCTCGCCTGCAAACGCGCTGAATTTCGGCGGTGCGTTCCATGCTTCAACACTCTTGATACGCGCCGTTTTGCCAGAAGGGAGGAAAGAAACGGCATCCCCTGAGTATACTACGCCGCTCACCACAGTGCCGGCATAGATACGGCGCTCGTCGTTATCGCCGCTAAAACGGTATACATCCTGAACCGGCATCGCAAAAAACGCATCCTCGTTGGAAACCAGCGGTTCAAAGCCGTCCAATATTTCCAGCACGGTTTTACCCGTGTACCAGGGCATCTCCGGGGCGGGCGACGTGATGTTCTTGCCTTCACGGGCGCTTACCGGCACAAACGCCGCCGGACTCACCCCAAGTTTTGAAAGGTACTGTTCGTATTCGCTCTTTATCCGCTCGAAAACGCCCCTGTCGTAGGCGGCGAGGTCCATCTTGTTGACGGCGACCAACACCTGCGTAACGCCTAGAAGCGAGAGGAGGAGGCCGTGCCGCCTTGAATTTTCCGCGACCCCCTCTACAGCGTCTATAACGAGAATCGCCGCCTCAGCCCTGGACGCGCCGCTCAGCATATTTCGCAGGAATTCAATATGCCCCGGCGCGTCAATGATTATGTATTCCCTAACCTTGCTCTTGAAAAAGACGCGGGCGCTGTCTATCGTTATACCCTGACTCTGCTCGTCCACAAGCGCATCGAGCAGAAAGGCGTACTCAAAGGCGCGTCCGTTTTTCCTACACGAATCCTTGACCTCCTCCAGTTTGCCTTCGGGCAGGGAATGTGTATCGGCAAGGAAGCGGCCTATCAGCGTACTCTTGCCGTGGTCTACATGGCCGGTGATGACGATGTTCATCCTTCCGGCGCGGTTTTCCGGCGCTTCCATCACATATAGCCTTCTTTACGGAGTATTTCCAGCGTTCCTCCGCCGTCCTTGTCCTGGGCTCGGCCTGAACGTTCGGCTATGTTGCGGAATTTCCCGCTTACAAGCTCGGCTATGATTTCACGCGGGTTCCGCGCCTCGGAGTCTACCGGAAAGGTGCAGGGGTAACAGCCCAGCGAGCGGTAACGCCTGCCATCCCCCTGATTGTAGTAGATTGATATTGTAGGTATTTTTTCCCGTTCTATGTACTCCCAGATGTTAAGCTCCGTCCATTCAAGCAACGGGTGAACCCGTACATGGGTTCCGGGCGCGAATTCCGTCTTGTACAGGTTCCAAAGCTCAGGCGGCTGGGCGCTTGCATCCCACTCGCTCTTTTCATCGCGGGCGGAAAAGACCCGTTCCTTGGAGCGGCTCCCCTCCTCATCGCTCCGCGCCCCCACTATCACCGCGTTGTACGGCTCGCCCGATTCCGCCTCCTCCCAACTGTCTTTCACCGGGTCGTAAATC
>JAIRMY010000062.1 GCA_031258335.1 Spirochaetaceae bacterium
CCCAAGCTGCGCAAAGCCATAATAGAGACGGACAGGTTGTATCGCCCTCGGACGATCACCGTCGTCACGGTCTGTGTGCCGGGGATCATAGGCGACGATGCGGACGGCGTCATAAACGAGCTTCGCGCCGATGTGGCGGCCGAACTCGTGTCCGTCCACTGCGAGGGCTTCAAAACCAAGATCTGGGCAACCGCCTACGACGCCGTGTATCACGGTCTCGCGGGAAGGCTTTTGAACGATCCCTTTGAAACGCCGTCGATTATCGAGGATGAACTCGAAGAGGCCGAATTCGAGTTGGAAAAGAGCAGAACGGTGAACCTCCTGAACGTATCGTCGATGGGGCGCGTGGACGAGTTGGAACTCAGCCGCCTCTTGAACTCCCTCGACCTGCGCGTCAACATCTTCCCCGTTTTCTCCGACTCGGAGCAAATGTACAGGGTGAAATACGCCGCGCTGAGCGTCAGCGTATGCCCTACGCACGACGACTATTTCGCGAAGTATCTGGAGGACGAATTTGGGATTCCCTACATACTGCGCCACATGCCCATAGGCATAGGCAATACGGACGCGTGGATCCGCGCGGTCGCGGCCTTCTTTGGGAAGGAGGCCGTCGCAGAGAGGATAATCGCGCGGGAACGCGAGCGGCTCGACGAGGCATTGACGCCGTATCGCGCCTTCTTCAAGAGCAAGAAGGCGTTCATAAGCGCCGGCGAATTCCGCGCTCTCGCGACGGGCGGCTTACTGCATGAACTGGGTTTCGAAATCGTCGCAATCCGCGCCTTCCATCACGACGAATTCGCAATCCCGGAATACGAAAAACTCAAAGACATACTCGGCGACTCGGTTTTCAACATCGCCAACGTGCAGCCCTTCGAGGAGGCGAATCTTTTAAAAAAGTTAAACCCCGGCCTTTTTCTGGGACATTCGCACAGTAATTTCACATCGGTAAAACTCGGCATTCCCGCTTCTCCGGTTTTTAACTCGGGATACGCTTTTATCGGTTACCGGGGGGTGTTTGAACTCGCCCGGCGTCTCTATAAACAACTCTCGAACACGGCGTTTTCGGACAACATTTCCAGGAATCTTAAACTGCCGTACCGTGAGGAATGGTATTCAAAAGATCCGTTTGCCTATATTAAGAACGCCGGGGACGCTGAAGGGGAATATTAAATATGGATTTTTTAACGGCAATGCACCATTACACGGAACGGCCGCGTTATTTTTGTTCATTCGGCGGGGCGCTTTCGGCGCTTGAGGCACTGCCGGACACAATTCCCATCATGCACAGCCCGCCGGGATGTTCGGCGAGTATCGCGTGGGGACAGAGCGGGGGCAGCGGGCTTAACCTGGGCGGATACTGCGGCGGCCTTGCGGTTCCGGGATCAAACATCGGTGATCGGGATGTCATATTCGGAGGCGAGGACCGGCTTGCCGAACAGATCCGCTCGACGGTCGAGCTGATGGAGGGAAAGCTTTTTGTCGTGATTACAAGCTGTGTCACCGGGATGATAGGGGATGATGTGGGAGGCATTGTCGATGAATTTAAAAGCGAATCGCCTGAAACTGATATTGTTTTTGCGGATACCGGAGGCTTTAAGGGTAATTCATACCTTGGCTATGATATTGTGATGTCGGCAATCGCTGAACAGTTTGTAAAGAAGAACGGCACTAAAATAACAAATTATGTAAACGTCCTGGGAATAGTTCCATTTATGGATAGTTTCTGGCGCGGTAACCTGCGGGGAATCAGAAACATCCTGGAATCTCTTGGGCTCACTGTCAACACCTTCTTCACCCAGAACGACAGCCTTGAGGCGATCCGCGTTTCATCCTCGGCGGCGCTTAACATCGTTGTCTCCGATGTTTACGGGCTCGAAACCGCGAAAAAATATGAAGAAAAATTCGGCGTCCCCTATATTGTCACCGGGCTGCCTATTGGCCCAAGCGCAACGGCGAAATTTATACGCGAAACCAGCGCCGCCCTTTCACTGGAAACCGGCATTGAAGCAGTCATAGAGGGAGAGACAAAACGTTATTATAAATTCCTGGAGCCGATGATCGATGTCTACTACGATTCCGATCAGCAGCGATATGCCGTAATCATCGCTGATGTAAATTACGGGGTTTCCCTTACCCGCTTTCTTTTTGATGATTTGGGGTGGATACCCGTCTATGTACAATTCGTTGAGATACTAACCGGTGTCCAACAGAAACAGTTGGCAGAGAAGTTACAAGGGCCGAACGGTATTAAGCCTATGGTCGTTTTTGATACCAATGCCAGTGAAGCGAACCGCTATATATCGCAGTTATATCCCCGGAGAGAAACTGATTTGTATACCGACTCGTTATCGCCTGCCTTTGTTTTAGGCTCATCCCTTGAACGGGATCTGGCCCAAAAACTTGGAGCTCCTCATCTTTCGGTGAGTTTCCCTGTCGCCAACAGGGCGGTGATTAACCGTGGTTATACAGGCTTTGAAGGCGGACTTACACTGATTGAAGATCTGCTTAGCAGCGCTTTTGCGGCGAGGTAAAACACAGGGAGGATATGAATGAACGCAGAAACCTTATATCAAAAACTATCCGATGTTGTTGTCAACATGGACGAAGACGGGGCGGTTGAATTATCAAAACAAGCTGTTGAACAAAATGTTGACGCTTATGAGGCAATAGACAAAGGGCTTGCCAACGGTATGGAACGGGCTGGTAAGCTGTTTGATGAGGAAGAATATTTTGTGCCCGAACTTCTCCTCTGTTCCGACGCGATGAATGCCGGGATTGATGTTTTAAAGCCGCACTTAAAACAGGAAAACGCCCGGCAAAAACACAAAGCTGTGATTGGTGTTGTTGAAGGCGATACACACGATATAGGGAAAAACCTTGTCCGTATTATGCTTGAGAGCGCCGGGTTTGATATGATTGATCTTGGCCGTGATGTATCTCCCTCAACATTCATTGAGAAGGCTGTTGAATATGGCGCTGAACTTATTCTGCTTTCATCATTAATGACGACTACGATGGATGCTATGGTGGATGTAGTAAAAATCCTGAAAGAAAAAAACATACGTGAAAAGTTCAAAGTCGCCGTCGGCGGGGGGCCGGTGTCGCAGGGTTTTGCCGATCATATTGGGGCCGATGGTTATGCGCGTAACGCGGCTGACGCGGTACGGCTTTGCAAAAAGCTGGTGGCACAATGAACGGTACGTTTTCTCCCAAAGAACGCCTGTTACGAATTCTGAACAAACAGGGTGCGGAAAGACCTCCTGTAATATGTCCCGGCGGTATGATGAATGCCGCCATTGCCGATGTTATGCGAAAAACCGGACACACATTACCGGAAGCGCATCATAGCGCCGGCCTGATGGAAAATCTTGCCTGTGATATATCGGAGCAAACCGGCTTTGAAAATTTCGGGCTCCCGTTTTGTATGACGATTGAAGCGGAAGCGCTTGGCAGCGATATTAATTTCGGATCGTTGACCTGCGAACCTAAAATCGCCCGTGAGTCGTTTGCCTCGGTGGACGCGGTCACTTTTTTACCCAGGGGGTCAATACTCAGGAACAGCCGTGCCGCCGCGGTTATAGAGGCGGTAAGCGTGTTGTCAAAAAAACATCCTGATATTCCGGTGATAGGGAGTATTACCGGGCCCATAAGCCTTGCCGCTTCGCTGGTGGATCCTATGACGTTCCTGAAAGAACTGCGCAAAAAGAGTGAAATGTCGCATAAAGTTATTGATTATGTGACAGACCAGATTATAGACTACGCCGGATTGATTGCCGAAAACGGCGCGACTGTTATATCAATAGCCGACCCGACAGCGACCGGGGAAATACTCGGCCCTGAATTGTTTGCGGAATTTGCCGTGCCCGCTATCAACAGAATTGTGCAGGCCATACATAACATGAGTGTTCCGGTTATTGTTCACATCTGCGGCGATGTAAAGATGGTCAAAAAACAGCTTGCCGGATTGCGTGGTAAGGCAATCAGCGTTGACGCTATGGTTAATCTGCAAACGCTCAAGGCGGAATACCCCTTTCTTACAACAATGGGTAATTTAAGTACCTATATGCTTGAATTTGCCGGTACGGAAAAAATCTGCAACGCGACACGTTATTTGCTGGAAAAGAAGATAGACATTATTTCTCCCGCGTGCGGGATATCAACATCTACCCCGTTGTCAAACATAACCGCCTTTACCAGGGCCGTTAAAGAAGGGATGTAATATGCCGCGCGTCACTTTTTTGAACGAAAAAAAATCAATTTCCGTTGGCCTAAAAACTACCATACTCGAAGCTGCCCGGCGTACCGGTGTTGTCATTGAATCGCCCTGTAACGGCATGGGAAAGTGCGGCAAATGTACGGTGAAAGCCGGCGGCAGCAATGATGTTTTATCCTGCCAGACAAAAGTGATTGGCGACATAGCTGTAGAAACAAGGGACTACGATGCCGTAAATGAATCCATGAAGATTCTCGCGGAGGGCAATAGTTTTCAATACGGGCATAAACCCTATGTACGCAAAAAATTAATAAATGGAAACGGAGTGCAGCGGACAGAAGTGTATGGCGGCAAAACATTAATCGGCGTTGAAGAAGGTAACACCATAAATGATACATACGCGGTCGCACTTGACATTGGAACTACTACCATTGTTGCCGCGCTGATTGACCTGTGCAGCGGCGAACAGGCTGACAGTGAAAGCGAATTAAATCCCCAGACCGCTTACGCACAGGATGTTCTTTCACGAATACATTTTGCGTCAAAAGACGATGGTTTGCAAACGCTTTTTTCCATTTTCATTTGCTGCCTGAATACCATGATTGATACGATTGCCACGCGGTTAGAGATCAGTAAGAGTAATATTTATGAAATAGTGTTCAGCGGCAATACCACAATGCTTCATTTAGCGACACGGACAAATCCATATTCGCTTGGTCAATATCCTTACAGGCCGCGAATTTCAGGCGGCTCTTTTATAAACGCGCGGGACTTGGGCGTAGCTATATCTCAATTTGGCCTTATCTATTTGCCGCCGGTTATATCGGCGTATGTTGGCGCCGATATAACTTCCGGTATTCTGGTATCACAACTGGACGAAATTAAGGGAACGGTTCTTTTTATAGACATCGGTACCAACGGGGAAATGGCCCTTGCGGTAAACGGTAAAATCGCCGCGTCATCAACCGCCGCGGGACCCGCTTTTGAAGGCATGAATATCAGCTGCGGTATGAGGGCAAGCCGGGGCGCTATTGAATATTTTGTGATACATGAGGGGCGGATGGAATTTAACGTTATCGGCGGCACGGAAGCTGCGGGAATATGCGGAAGCGGTCTTCTTGATATAACCGGTGAACTGGTTAAGGCGGGGGTAATTGCGCCTAACGGCCGGTTTGTTCAGCCGGATGACGGATCGCCGTACAGCGATGACCTCAGAAAATGTATGCGGGATAAAGACGGAAAGAAAGCTTTTTTTATTACCTCTAATGTTTATCTTACGCAAAAAGACATTCGGCAGATACAACTTGCCAAGAGCGCGATACGGACAGGCATAGAAATGCTCCTCGCCCATTTTAATTTGGCTGCCGGAGACATTACAAGAGTGGAAATCGCCGGTTCTTTTGGGTATCACCTGAGAGAGCAGAGTCTGTTTAACATTGGTTTGCTTCCGGCAGAATTTGCCGGCAAAATATATTTCACCGGCAATACCTCCCTGTCGGGGGCCATTGCCTTTTTGCTCAATTTGGATTTTATGAGCAAAATGCGGAAACTTGTTCAGCGTATTGATACGGTAGAACTTGCGAAACATGAAAATTTTGACCGGGTATTTGTTAAATACATGTCTTTCTGTTCCGGTAAAGGAGATAAACTTACGGAGTAATGCCAATACGGTAACCCATACCGTATACGGTGATGATATATTTGGGGGGCTTTGAATCGTCCCCGATCTTTGCCCGGATTTTTTTTATATGGGCATCAATAGTACGGTCAAATGCATCATAGTCGTCCCCTTTTACAGCTTCCAGAATTTCATCGCGGGTAAATATTTTTGCCTGCCGGGACATCAAAAGAGTGAGGATATTGTATTCATCACGGGTCAGAGTAATTGCTTTACCGCCGCATTTGACACTCCGCCGTTCTATATCAATGATTAAATCAGTGTATTGTAAAAACTGGCAGGGCTCATTATTTACGGTTCTCCGCAGGGCGGCTTCTATCCGCGCCATAAGCTGACGGGGACTAAAAGGTTTTGTTACATAATCGTCCGCGCCTATCTTGAGGCCGTTGATAATATCCGCTTCTTCTGCCTTCGCGGTAATCATAATAATAGGAATTCCCGATATTGCCCGAATTTTGCGGCAGAATTCCTCACCGGAGAAGTCCGGGAGCATAAGGTCAAGGAGTATCAGGGAAACCTGATTTTTCTCGAAAAACGACATGCCTTCCCTGCCGTTTCTGGCGCAGAGGGCGGTATAACCGTTTATTTCGAGGTAGGACTTTACGAGACTGAGGATTTTTTCTTCATCGTCCACAACAAGAACCGTTTGTTTGCCTTTCATAGACGCAAGTATATCACAAAATTGTGAAAAAATTTATCGAAAAATCTGATTTTTTCGATAAATTTTCATAATTTAATCACAATTGCCCGCTATATTTTTGAGTGTAAACACAAGGGGGAGGCCGGAAGGTTTTTATGAAAACAGCGATAATCCGAATTGGCGGCATGACCTGTATAAGCTGCCAGAA
>JAIRMY010000245.1 GCA_031258335.1 Spirochaetaceae bacterium
CTGGCTACCGTCAAAGTGTTTTTAAATTCCGCGCCGTTTGCCGCGGCATAACGCATGCCTAATAAAGAGCTTTTTATTATTCCCATAAACCTTTTGTCCGTCCTTAATTAACAATGGGGGCGGCGAAATATGCCGCCGCGTCTGCCGACGCGAGACACCGTGTAAAACCCATTGTGAGAAATTTTACGCCAAAAGGCGGGGAAACACAAGACCCATGGCAAACGCAGCGGAGGATTCTGTCCGTCCGCGTTGAAAAAGAAGACAAGAGGTGGTAGATTTATCTTTGTATGAATGCGGGCGGTAAAATTTATGTTTCGACTCTATTCTCGATTCTACTCTCGATTCTATTATTGGGGGGCGGTGTTTCCGTGTTTTGCGCAGGACGGTGAAACATATTCTTTCAATGGGCGTATCCCATCGATGCCGTCATCGGGCAGCTTGGCGGCGGAGAGGTATCCGCCGGGGCAAACGGTTATGCCCGCGGCGTTTTACGTGATTTGATGCGGCAGCGACGCTTTCACGTTTACCTACACGCCTTATGAGCGTTTTTACTAAAAAGAGGGCATCGCACGTTTTCCGCGGCAGGCGGGAGGCTCAAGAGCCGCACTCGGATGCTCCGCCTGTAAGAATGTCAAGCCCGTGCCTGAGGCTGCCTATCACGGGACAAAGATTTTCCTTCACCGCCTTGGGGCTGCCGGGGAGATTGACTATCAGGGTTGAGCCGCGTATCGCGGAAACGGCCCTGCTCAACATGGCGCGGGGCGTTATCGCAAGGCTGTACTGCCTCATAGCCTCGGCAATCCCCGGCGCAAGCCTGTCGGCGACGGCTGTCGTGGCTTCGGGAGTGCGGTCCCGCGGCGAAAAACCAGTTCCCCCGGTTGTCAGGATTAAATCGGCAAGTCCGCCGTCCGCGAGCCTCCTGATTTCGGCCTCTATCAGAGGCTGGTCATCGCTCAAAATCTTGTAACTTACAGCCTCGAAACCCGCGGCGGAAACAAGTTCCCTGATCACGGCGGCGCTCGTATCCTCCCGCTCGCCCCGTGAGCCTTTATCGCTTGCCGTGATTATCCCCACGCGGTAGCGCGCGGCGGGCGACAAGACCGCCCCGGGTTTAACAACGCCGCCTGAAAGAACGCGGGTAAAAACGCCTTCCCGCGGCATGATACAGTCCCCCATCACCTCGAATATATGGCAATGGCTATGGCAATCCTTCCCTATCTGAGTCATTTCAAGAAGAACGTCCCCCGATGAAAAGAGGACGCCAACCGGCATTGCGGAAAGGTCAAATCCTTCGACCACAAGGTTTTCGCCGAAAGCGCCGAACGGTATCTCGACCGCTGCGTTGCGGGCGCGAAACGCCTCTATCTTTTCAAACGACAGGAGGCTCACCTGTCTATGCCACGGCCCCGCGTGGGCGTCGCCTTCTATCCCGTGCTCAACGACAAAAACAGCCTCGTCCACCGGGTGTTTTTGCGTACCTTTTTTTTCACTGACGCATATCGCGTGTATTTTTCCCAAAATCTCATCCTCCAATGCTGTACATATTCTTTTTTACGTGCTGGTTTGTATGAAAGTCGTGCCCCGCCGGTTTAAGCATTACCGCGCTGCGAAAAGCCGCGTCAATAGCAGCGTCGCTTCCGCCTGAGCGTATGACAGCTTTGAGGTCTACTCCAATATCGCTGGAAAGGCAGGTTTTAAGCAGCCCCGTCCCGGTAAGGCGCAGGCGGTTGCACGAGCCGCAAAAACTATGGCTCAACGCGCTGATAAAACCTATCTTGCCGGCAAAACCCGCCGCGCTATAGTAAGAAGCCGGCCCGTTCCCAAGCCGCCCCTCAAACTTTTCGAGGGTGCCAAAAGCCTGCGTAAGGGCGGCCTTCACCTCAGCTTGAGGTATGGGTAAAATCCGCGCACCGAGGCCGAGGGGCATCAATTCTATGAAGCGGACGTGTACATTCTTTTGCCGCGCAAGTTCCGCGAGCGGGACTATGTCGGCCTCGTTGACGCCGCGCATGGGGACGGCGTTGATTTTAAGCGAAATACTCGCTTCTTGTGCCGCGTGAATAGAATACAACACCTGTTCAAAGCCATCCGAGCGGGTTATGGCGCGAAAAACATCTTTGTTAAGCGTGTCAAGGCTGACGTTTACCGCGTCAATCCCCGCCTCTAACAGTTCATCGAGAAAGCCTGAAAGCAGCAGTCCGTTAGTCGTAAGCGTAACGTTTTTTAGACAAGCGCTTTGTTTAAGGGCGCGTATGAAGCCGGTAAGCCCCCGCCGTACCAGCGGTTCTCCGCCCGTTACTTTTACCCCGCACACGCCGAGCCGCGCCGCCGCCGAACAGACGCGCAGAACCTCCTCAAACCTCAGCATATCGCTATGCCGCACTTGCTTTACCCCGTCAGGCGGCATACAGTAAACACAGCGCAGGTTACACTTGTCCGTTACCGAAACCCGCAGGTAGTCAATGTTACGCCCAAAGCCGTCTTGCACAACAAAAGTATACCACGACATTCGGGAAACAGCCAACCATTTTAACACACCCCCGCGGCGCGGGAAAGTCTGTCGTTGATTGCCGCGCCCAATCCCGTGTTAGGCGGGCGTTCCGCGTGTATCAGGCGGATGGGGAGCGCGTCTATAGTGTGAAGGGTGTCAAACAGGCGGGCGGCGGCTTGGGTAAGGCTGCCTCGCCGACTCAGTATGAAAACCCGGTTACCGTAGCCTAAGAGTCCCGCCGACAGTTTGTTGTTTTCAAAAAAGGCATCGAACGACGCCTGATTAAAAAAAAGATACGCGGCATCCGCTGAAAAAACGAGGCGGCGCATTTCCGTCTCTGTATGCGGGTAGAGGGGTTTTGACGGCGCGTAGTGGCTCTTTAACTGACCCGGAGATACGATACAGCCGCCCGGCGCGGCGGCGGCAAGCGGGCCTATGAGGGTTTCTATGGTGCTTTGCGGAGTTCCGCCCGGGCGCAGTATACAACTGGCGCTTACATCCAGCACCGTAGATTCCAAGCCTATGTCCGAAGGGCCGCCGTCGA
>JAIRMY010000165.1 GCA_031258335.1 Spirochaetaceae bacterium
ACAAAACGTGTTTTGGCGGCGCTGCCTGAAGTCCACTGCCTTCCGGGAAAAGGGGACAGTGATTTTAAGACGGAGAACAGAGCGACAACTTCATCCTCGCTGAGGCTCGTTTTACGCGCCGCCGCAAGGAATTTCCCGCGTTCGAGTTCGCTGAGGCAAGGTATGAGCCGCCTGACATTTTCAGCATCTCCGCCGCAGAGTATGTCCGCCTGTTTAGCAAGTGCATCCTCGTACCCTGAAGTGCAGCAACCAGGAGGGTCAAGGCGGTGTACAAAGTCAAGCGCTTTTTCGAGTACGGCGGAAGGTCCCGTATATAGGGATTCGGGCGGTTCAAGGTTGAAGCCGTCGCCGTCTATGTTCTGTATCAGTTTTTCGCATAGGGAGCGGAGTCCGCCAGCCGGCATTTGCAGCCGCAACTGCCACAAGAGATGTTCCTGCAAGGTTTCGCTTTGGGCGAGTACACCCTCTATAAACTGACGGCGCTCGTCCGAGGCGGCTTCACCGCGCCCGCTGCGTACATAGCCTGAATCCGATGTCGCTTCAAAGTAATCATCCTCTTCGCGGCCCGGCTTGTACATTCTGTCCAGAGACACAAGGGCCTTGTCTTTCAGCACTTCGAGCGCAGGATTCTTTTCCAGTTCTTCTTCTATCCTGTCCCGTAAATCCGCTATAGGCAGTTCCATCAGCTTAATGGACTGTATGAGCTGCGGGCTCATCCGTTGGGAGAGTTTTTGTTCCTGAATTAAACCGGTACTGTGAAGCTGCCGCATGAAATTTTACCCTGATTCTGCGGCGAAGAAGACTTGAACTTCCATTCCTCTCGGAACCAGCACCTCAAGCTGGCGTGTCTACCAGTTCCACCATCGCCGCGTATAAGATTAGTTTTGTAGAAAGAAACGAAATAGTCAAGGGGGCGGCGGCAGTGAACAGCAATTTTACTTTTATAGTGTTTCCACTTAAAAAATGTCCGCAGATTTCACAGATTAACGCGGAGAATGAAGGATGAATAGCGGGGTCCGCGAATCAGCGAAAATCAGCGTAATCAGCGGACTTTTTCCGCATTTAATGCTAAAAGTAAAACTGTTGGGCAGTGAATCGTGAATTTTGCTTTGAGATATTACAATTATTACTTGGTAAACAACTACGATTTGAAATAAAATCCCTATTCCCTGTTCACTATTCACTCGTTGGCGGGCGCGGAGCGGGTTTAAACCCGCTGGCGGGATCGTGGGTAGGGGATCACATCGCGTATGTTCGCCATCCCTGTAACGTATTGAACAAGCCGTTCAAAACCCAGCCCAAATCCTGAATGAGGCACGCCGCCATACCTGCGCAAATCCATATACCACGTGTAATCGGCGGTGTTCATGCCGAGTTCCTTCATACGGACGCCCAGTTTTTCAAGGTCATCCTCACGTTGCGAACCGCCTATTATCTCACCCAGACGCGGCACAAGAACATCCATGGCGCGAACGGTCTTGTCATCATCGTTCTGTTTCATGTAAAACGCCTTTATCTCTTTTGGGTAATCGGTAACTATTACCGGCCCGTCGGCGATTTTTTCTGTCAAATACTTCTCATGTTCGGTTTGCAGATCACAGCCCCAGTAAGGCTTAAATTCAAACGCCTCCTTCGCCGCCTTGGACTTTTGCAGTTCGTTCACCGCGTCGGTGTATGTTATATGCGTGAATTTTGATTTAACCACATTTTGCAGATTTTCGATGACGCCTTTTTGTACACGCCGGTCAAAAAAATCAAGGTCGTCCGCGCTTTTTTCCAGAGCATCCCTGAAAAGATATTTTAAGAAGTCTTCGGCAAGCGCCGCGAGGCCGGGAAGTCCGGTAAAAGCCATCTCCGGTTCTATCATCCAGAATTCCGCCAAATGTCTGGTGGTGTTTGAATTCTCGGCGCGGAATGTCGGCCCAAAGGTATACACACGTGATAGTGCGCAGGCATAGGTTTCAGCCTCAAGCTGACCGGAAACCGTGAGGTAACAGCGTTTTCCAAAGAAGTCGCGGTTCCAGTCCGGCGGGGTTCCGGTCCGGGCAAGCTCCGGGATGTCCAGCGTGGTAACCTGAAACATAGCGCCCGCGCCCTCGGCATCGTTGGCGGTGATTACAGGCGTATGTATAAAAAAGAATCCGTTTTCCTCGAAAAACCTGTGTACCGCCAGGGCAAGACGGCTCCGCACCCGTGCCACAGATCCAAAAGTGTTGGTTCTGGCGCGCAAATGCGCTATTTCCCGCAAAAATTCCAGTGAATGGCGCTTCTTTTGCAACGGATACGTTTCCGCATCCGCCCCGCCTATCAGCGTAAGCTCTTCCGCGGCAAGCTCAACCTTTTGTCCGGATGCCGGCGAAGGTACGAGCCGCCCCCTGATTTCAACGGAAGCCCCCGAAGTAAGCCGCGCAAGCTCCCTTTCAGTCCCGCTGCCAAGCCCCCGCCCCTTGTCAAACGTACACTGTATACCCGCAAAACATGAACCGTCATTCACTTCGACAAACACAAGACTCTTCATGTCCCGTTTGGTGCGTACCCAGCCGGAAACAACGAGTTCCTGCTCTCCCGCCCCGGCCGCAAGAATGTCTTTTACCAGCATACACCGAATCATAATCCGATTTCACCACCCATGCAATCCCTCCTGTCAAGAAAAAGTTCTGAAATCGCTCTACGCCTGAATAGTTACGAATTTTTTTGAAATCGGAGTCCCTGCCTTACTCGCCTTTACGGTCAAATGCCCATTCACGGCGGTTTACAATTTACCGGAACCCCCTGCCGGATATTTGAGGCTGGGTTTTACCGGTGATGCGGGCAAGGAATAGCAGTAAGACGTATATCAGAATCAGGATGGTGATGGCGGTAAATATCACGGGCGTGATAAACATATCTGGTAGCGCCCCGCTAAAAAACTCTTTCAAAGAGCCGCTTACCTCATCTGAATTTATAAAGACTTCAAACGTGAGAACGCCGCGGAATACCAAAATCCCGAAAAAAATGTTGGCCAATGGCCAACGGCTTACCTCAGTTACAAAACCCAACGATACAAGTAGCAGTATAAGGGCGCATATCCATGTAAAGTACGGTACGAGACCTTCTTCAAAGCGGGCGGCAATGCCCTGACCACTGATGGAAAGGTCTTTGAGTATGACGCGTGAAAACCATCTCTCTGAGTTGTAGAACGGCACGGGCGGCAGGCTGATAACCTTTCCGTCCGCGCCTATAGGTTTTTCCTGATAGATTAGCGGCTTGCCGTCTATAGAGACAACGCGGCTGCCCATCCTGTTTGACGGGTTATCCAGCAACGTTATCACCGTGTCGAAGCGGTAAAGCACCACGCCGGGTTGTCCGAGTGTTTCATGACTTATTCGCATAGGCGATTCGGTAAAGTTGTATACTCTGTTTAACCCTTTTGACGCTCCGAATGTAAAAAGGCTTGTCAGTATAATCAGGCTGAAAAATACGAGCGGAGGGCTTACCCTCCGTCTGTTTCCGTAATTTATCGAAAACATGACGCTAAGATACAGCGTAAACGGCAGTATCCAGCACCCCGCTTTAGCGGCTTCTTCCATGTATACGCTGGTCTTCGCCGGTACGCTGCTTATCGCATCTATCCAAACATGGAGCAACGTGATTCCCATGGCAAAAACAAACAGCAGCGGGAAACATACTCCAAAAAAAATTAAAAATCGTGCGAAGTTCTTCATGTGGCTTGTATAAAACTAGCATGAAGCCGGGCGTATGTTAAGGGTTCACGCGCATAACATCTTACAAAATCCTCCGTCCGCCCATTATACTGATTTTAATGAATTTGGAAGCTTTTATACTCGGCTCCGGCGGCATGATGCCGCTGCCCCGCCGCCATCTTACTTCGGTACTGCTCCGGAGGGAAGGCGATTTATTTTTGTTCGACTGCGGCGAAGGGACTCAGGTTTCGCTCCGCCGCCTTAACCTTCGCTGGAAAAAAATTTCGGCGATTTTTATAAGCCATACTCACGCCGACCATGTTACCGGTTTGCCCGGACTCTTGATGCTGTCGTCCCAGGTTGAACGTGACGAACCCATGTATATAATAGGCCCGCCGCGGATAGCGGAATACGTGCAGTCAAGCATGGATGTCCTTGATATGTATATAAACTACGAGATTATAGTGCGGGAAATCACGGAGCCGGGCGTCGTGTTCGAGGGGGCGGATTTTCATATAGGCGCCTTTCCGCTCCGGCATACAAAACCATGTTACGGGTATACCCTCGAAGAAGACC
>JAIRMY010000228.1 GCA_031258335.1 Spirochaetaceae bacterium
ACTTGCGGAAAAACCAGAGCGCCGCCCTCTCCAAGGCCGGGGTAAGGCTGGAAACCGGGGCAGCCCGTATAGAGGAGCCGGGCCGCGTGACTATAGGCGCGGAAAAAAGCGTAGCGGCAAAGACCATACTCATAGCGTCCGGCACGATCCCGGCGCGGCTTCACGTACCGGGAAACGAGTTGGCGGGCGTGTACACGAGCGACGACTTCCTTGAGGCAAACGGCGTTTTTTCAAGGGGCGGGCTGTTTTCGTCCCCTCCAGTTGAGGGCATTCCGCCCCGTCTTGCCATCATAGGCGGCGGGGTGATAGGCGTGGAATTCGCCGCCGCCTACAGTGCTTTCGGCAGCGAAGTTACCATCATTGAAGCCCTGCCCTCCCTGCTCGCGGCGATGGACAGGGAAATAGGGATGAGCCTTGCCCTGCTATTCAAGAAGCGGGGGATAAAGGTGATTACCGGTGCGCGTATAGAGGGGATAGAGGGGACAGGGGGAATCGAGGGGATTGAAGCAGCAAAAAATTCTCTGCGGGTGGCGCTCTCCGCCGGGGAGGGCGGAACTGAGCATCCGGCAGTCGAGGCGGACGCCGTACTCGTGGCGGCGGGAAGGAAGCCCTCCGCCGCGCTATTCGCGCCGGGGCTCAGCGCCGCCCTCACTGAAAAGGGCTTCATCGTGCTTGACGGCGGGATGATGAGTTCCATCCCCGGAATCTACGCCGCCGGGGATGTGAGCGGGGGGACGCTTTCCGGCGGGCTTCAGCTTGCCCACGCCGCCGAAGCCGAGGGGGACTACGCCGCCCTCTGCATAGCCGCCGCCCTGGGTAAAGCACCCGCGCCGCCCGATGCTCCGCGCCGCGCGATCCCGGCCTGTGTATATGTCTCCCCTGAGATTTCCCAGGCGGGACTCACCCAGGCGGAAGCGGAAAAAAAAGGGATCCCCGCCATAGCCGGAAAGGGTGTCTTTGGGGCAAACGGAAAGGCCGCTCTGGAAAACATGGAGCGTGGCTTCATCAAACTCGTGTTCCATGGGGAAAACCGCTCCCTAATCGGGGCGCAGTTCTTCTGCAACCGCGCCACGGAACTCGTCTCATGGGCGCTTTCCGCCATAGAAGCTGGGGCTACGGCTAAACACATCGCGGAAACCGTGTTCCCGCACCCTTCATACGGCGAAACAATGGCGCAGGCGGCAAGGGATGCCCTAACGAGGGGCGGACTGGGGTAGCGCGTAGCGCGAATTGATAATGGAGAATTGAAAATGAACACAGGACAATAACTAGAATCTGTAATAATTGACAGGTATTATTGGATAGTGTATATCTGTGAAAGGTTTCCTGCGGCGCGGGTATTAGCCTCTATTTTTATTGTTTTGTCCGCTTTTGTAGACTTTTCCGCGCCGGCGCTGTACGCACAGGAAGCGGACACGGCTGGTTTGGTTGAACAAGCGGAGTCCGCGGCAGGCGAGGCTACCGCAGAGCCGGGGGCTGACATGGAAACGGCGGAGGCTGTCATAGACGAGATAACGGCGCTCACCGAGGAAGAACTTGCCGCGCAGCAGGAAGCGGCTGAGGCTGCCCGCATCATGGAACTTGAAATCAAGACCAGCACCTTGTTCGAGCTTGCCGAATGGTGCCGGGAGTTAGGTCTTAGCGAGGGCGGGAGCCGCGATGATTTGGCAAACCGCCTGCGCGACCATCTCGGACTGCCCCGCCCGGACGGAAGTGCCGCGCCCACCCAAAAAACCGTCATCATAGAATCCGCCCGTACCACGGAGTATTTTACCCTGGAGGCGGTGAACGAGGAGTATGCGCGTCTTGCCGGCGGGGTAAAGCTCAATCTGAATGACGGGACGGCGCGGCACAGCATCAAGGCATGGGAAATAATCTATAACAGGACGCGGAACATAATATCGGCAAACGGCGATGTTGAGTACATAAAAGAAGAAGGCGATAAACGCGAAACATTCAAAGGCGAAAGCATAACGATAAATTTTGACACATGGATAGGTTCTTTTATTGAGACGATTTCTGAGCGTTCCATTGCTGGAAGTGAGACGGCTTACCGCTTTGCCGGGCAGGTAATATCGCTGACGGACAAAGAAACTACTGTTCTGACCAAGGCTCATGTAACCAACGCAAAAACGGAGGAGCCTTACTGGTCGCTTGATGCCGGCAAGCTGTGGATACTGCCGGGATCCGATTGGGCGCTATTTAACGGCATACTGCGCGTAGGCGAGGTTCCGGTGCTATGGGTGCCGTTCTTCTTTTTCCCGGCAGACGAGATGGTTATACACCCGGCATTGGGGTCGCGGACAAGGGAAGGCACGTTCTTTCAGACAACGACTTATATTTTAGGCCGCCCCGACTCAAGCGCGATTACGCAGAATTCAATCACGCAAATTCTAGGAAGCGGTGAAGGAATGGAACGGGTACGCGAAGGACTGTTCCTCCGTACCACAGGGCGAAAGGATACAAGCACCGATAAGGGGAAAATATCCATACTCGCTGACGTATACACCAATCTTGGCTTTTATGTGGGTACGGAAATCAGCCTGCCAAAACTCAGCTTTATCAACAATTTTTCACTTTCAGCGGGGCTTGCTTTTACCCGTACGATTTTTAGGTCCGAAGGAGGGACATATGTTCCCTATAATATTCAGACGAATGGCGATTGGAAGGAACACTGGGATAAGGCTTATATCTTTGGAGTGGAAGTTCCGTTCAG
>JAIRMY010000129.1 GCA_031258335.1 Spirochaetaceae bacterium
GCGGCGTCAGTACAGGGCGGTATTGTGAAAAAACGGTTGATGATACTTGGCGCAGGCGTTATGCAGGGGCCGGCTATACGGATGGCCGCCGCTATGGGGCTTGAAACTGTCGTAGTCGATGGGAACAGAGATGCTCCCTGCGCCGGTGAAGCGGATATTTTTGAACACATAGACCTAAAGGACAGAGAAGGAATCGCCGCCCTCGCGCTCCGCCTCAAGGCCGAACACGGAGGGAGGGGGCTTTCCGGTGTGATGACGGCTGGGACCGACTTTTCCGCCACCGTTGCCTGGGCCGCCGAAAGAGCGGGGCTGCCGGGTATCCCTTACGAGGCGGCGCTTAACGCCTCCGACAAGAGCCGTATGCGCCGTTGTTTCAGCGCGGCGGGGGTTCCGTCTCCCCGTTTCATCGTGATAGACGGCAAAAACTTTTGTGGCGCCCTCCTCAAACTGCCGTTTTCGTACCCCGTCGTGGTAAAACCGGTGGATAACATGGGCGGACGCGGCTGCAAACGGGCGGACGGCGAAGAAGAACTCCGCGCCGCCTGCGCCGAGGCGCTTTCTTTTTCACGCTCGTACCGGGCTATCGTGGAAGAATACATGGACGGCCCCGAATACTCGGTAGACGCCATAGTCTCCGGAGACAGCATCACTGTCTGCGGGCTGGCGGACAGGCACATCTACTTCCCTCCGTATTTTATAGAGATGGGGCATACCATGCCGGCCTTGCTTGATTCAGCGGCGGCGGAGGCGCTGTTGGAGACTTTCAAGGCGGGCGTGCGGAGTCTGGGACTCACGCTTGGCGCGGCTAAGGGGGATATAAAGCTTACGTCGAAGGGTCCTATGGTAGGCGAGATAGCCGCCCGGCTTTCCGGCGGTTATATGTCGGGCTGGACATATCCGTATTCCTCCGGCGCTGAGCCTGTCAAGGCGGCGATTCTTGCCGCTCTGGGGCGGCCCCTCGGTGAAAAACCGCAAGGATTGGAGCGTACGCGGGACTGGGTTTCAGCGGAACGGGCCTTTATATCGATTCCCGGCCTTGTAACAGCGATAAAAATCACAAAATCTGCCGAAAATAACAAGTACCTAAAAAATATTTTTTTTCGTGCCGGGGAGCGTGAACGGGTGAATTTTCCTATAAACAATGTTACAAAGTGCGGCAGTGTTATCAGCGCCGCGCCGGAACGCGCATCTGCGGTGGAGGCGGCGGAAGAAGCCGCCCGCGGCATACTCATACGGCTTGCCCCGCATGACGCGGAGACGGATGCCTTTCTTTCCGCCCCCGCCGGTGAACGTGATTTTCCGCCGGATGCCTTTAACGTGCCGTCCATAGACGCGGAGGCGGCGTTTATGCCGCGCGGTAAGCCCGATCTAAAGCGGTGCGAGGCTGCTATACGACCCTTTCCGGAGTTGTTGGAGAGTGGGGCGCGGGACTATTCCGGACGCGGGGTAGGCGAATGCCTTGACGCCGTCCGCGCTGTTACCGGACTTCCGCTCCCGCTGGATAACGCGGGGACTCTGGGGAGAGAGTTCTGGCAGGCTCTGATTCGCGGTTCCTACCAAGGGGCGGCATACGTGGTGGATAGCTTACAGTGAACAACTCAGGTAGACGGAGAGGAGCGGCGACGTTTTTACCCGCGGCGTTGGCGTTGCTTCTGGCGTACGGTGCCGCCGCTGCGGATACAGCGCAGACGCCTAAGCCCGCAGGAGGGCGGACGACTGAGGCTACGCTTTCGCTCGGCGAGGCGATGAAACGGCTCGATGGCGAACTCCTCTGGGACCCCATGTTTCAGTCCGGAATTATCACTTCAAATAAGCATCAGGCGGTTTTTCAGGCGGGCGCGGCGGGTGACAGCGCCCTGATACTGTACGATAACAAGACGCTGTTAAACCTTCCTTCACCGTACACGGAGAACGGACAACTTCGGTTTCCAGAAACCTTTATCGCCGCGCTACAGAGCAGCATAGAGGAATCGGTAGAGCGCGAGGCATCCCGTCTTCAGATAGCCGCCATAGTCGTTGATCCGGGGCACGGAGGCAAGGACAGCGGGGCTACAGGCAGCCTCAATGTAAAAGGCAAGAGGGTCAAGGTTCTTGAAAAAGACATAGTTCTGGAAGTTTCAAAAGCGTTGTTTGAGCAGTTAAAGAAAAAATACCCCGGCAAGCGCCTCATACTCACACGGTCAGGGGACACGTACCCCAGCCTCGAGGACCGCGTGGCAAAGGCGCACTCTATACCGCTGAAAGAAAACGAGGCTGTCATTTTCATCTCTATACACGCGAACTCCAGCTTTAACAAACACGCCAGCGGCTACGAGGTCTGGTATCTAAGCCCGGATTACAGGCGGGATGTGATAGACCCCGGTAAGGCGGGGGAGGCTAAAGAAGTGGTCTCTATATACAACGATATGCTCGAAGAACAGTTTACTACGGAAAGCGTTTTGATGGCGCAGTCTATCATCAAACAATTTGACGCGGCTTTTGGGAAAGAACTCCCGTCACGCGGGATAAAGGCCGAGGAATGGTTTGTCGTGCGCAAGGCGCGTATGCCGTCCGTACTCGTAGAATTGGGCTTTGTCAGCAACGAAAAAGACGCGGCGTTGATGATGGATACCGGCGGACGCAAGCGTTTTGCGGACGCGATATACAACGGCATAGTTGAATTTGTCGACCGCTTTGAAAAATCAGGCGGTTTTACCGAAGTCGCCGGTCGATAGGCCTATGCATATTAGATGGTTTTAACGGCAATGCGCCGGTTATTCGCGGCGGGTAGTCGCCGCTTTATTTTTGCAACGGTCCTGCTTGTTCCATTTTTTGCCTACGCACAAGACGGCGCAAAAGAATCTCTGTACGCTTTTTCGTTTTCGCAATTCTTCGGATTTAAATACGGGCATTCCGAAGAAATCGTGTATAAATCCTCAAAATCCGACGTGGTTCTGAGTCAATTGATATGGGAGATGAAACCGCTTTTTTATTTGGGCGGCGCGTTTGATTTCCGCCTCCGCGAGCCTATGATACGGCGGGGCTTTTTTATTAACGCCGCGGCGCAGGCAGGTATTCCCGTCCAAACCGGTGATATGACAGACAAGGACTGGCTTGCGCCGAATAACGGCTTCTCGCATTTTTCACGCCACTCCAACTTTACCGACGAGGCATGGTTTCTCGATGTAAAGGCCGGGATGTCGTTCCCTGTGCGGGATATAACCAGATTGCAGTTCTTTGCCACTATAAGTTTCATGTGGTTAAAGTGGACGGCGCGGGACGGGTATACACAGTACGCTGATTTAACAGGTAACACTTACAAGCCGTGGAATCCTTCTCTCCCAAAGACATACCTTCATGGCGCCGTGATATCCTATGAGCAAAACTGGGTGATGCTCTCTCCCGGAATTTCCGCGCATATTCCTTTTCTAGAGTTTTTCGAGGCCGGGCTTTACTTTCAGATAGCGCCTTTGGTTTACTGTTCCGATTTGGACAAGCATTATCTTAGGAACACTAATTTTACCGAGACTATGTGGGGCGGTTTCATGCTGGAGCCGGGATTGGAATTTGTATTTTCACCGTATGAATGGCTGGGTTTATCGATAAATGTTTCATA
>JAIRMY010000176.1 GCA_031258335.1 Spirochaetaceae bacterium
CCCAACTCTTTTTTGCTCATCATGTATTTCATGCCTCCAATCTTATCAGGGGTGCAATTTTCCCTGAATAGTCTTAGGGGTGAAATTATCACTGATTAACAACAATTCGGGAAAAAATAGTTGACACAGTCAAATAATTGTGTTAGTTTATTATTAAGAACTATTATCGATACATATAAAACAGTTAAGCCTTACAGGGAGATAAACCCTATGGCTTGTGTCTGGATAGTTATATAGGAATTTTATGGATTTTATAAGACGGAAAACCAAACAGAGAGAACTGGTGTTTAACGCGATTCGTGCCTTAGATCATCCAACTGCACAGGAAGCTTACGCTTATATAATGAGGACCACTGATTTTTCGACAAGAGAGGCTATCAGCATAGGTACTGTATACCGTAATATTCAGGTTTTGGAGCAAGAAGGTAAAATTATTTCTGTGATGATGGAGAATCAGGGGCCGGTGCGTTACGATGACAGGCTTGACGCTCATCAGCATCTGCATTGCGAAAGCTGCGGGCGCGTTGTTGATGTGCCGTTTGTATACGATTATAGGCTGGATGCCGAAGTGGAACGGCAGAGCGGATGCAAAATTGAATCGCACTGCTTTCTGTTCAAGGGTCTTTGTAAAGACTGTCTTGTCTCCATGGAAAAATAAGCAAAACCGGCTGTCAGCCGGATTTTATAGAAATGTTTTTTGAGGAATAATTTATGAAGAAATGGGTTTGTTTAGTATGCGGCTATGTTCACACAGGTGATACGCCGCCGGAAATCTGTCCAACGTGTAAGGCGCCGGCTTCTAAATTCAAAGAAGAAACGGGCGGCGGCGGTAAGTACGCGTCGGAACACATCATAGGCGTGGCAAAAGATGTAGAGAACGACATCAAGGAAGATTTGCTCGCCAACTTTAACGCGGAGTGTTGCGAAGTAGGAATGTACCTCGCGATGAGCCGCGCCGCGGATCGCGAAGGTTATCCTGAGATTTCCGAAGCGTTTAAGCGGTACGCATTCGAAGAAGCGGAGCACGCCGCTAAGTTTGCCGAGCTTTTGGGTGACGTGTTGAGTCCCAGTTCCAAGAAGAATCTTGAGATGCGCGTCGCCGCGGAAGATGGCGCGTGCACCGGTAAAACTCATTTGGCAAAACTTGCTAAAGAAAGAGGCTACGATGCCATACATGACACTGTTCACGAGATGGCGCGGGATGAAGCCCGTCACGGCGCCGGTTTCACCGGTCTTTTGAAGCGCTATTTTGCATAGCGGTCTACCGGCGGCGCGGTAACACGCAAACGGACGAATGACCTGAAAGCGCTTCCAAAAGTTCATCTTTTGGAAGCGCTTTTTTCGTTTACAGCCTCCGTTCAACGCCGCCCTATGCTTTTACCCAGATTATCTTTGCGAGGAATATAAGAGAAAGCGCCCATGTGGTAATGGTGATTTCGTTCATCTTACCTGTGCAAAATTTCACGAGGGTAAAAGAAAGAAAGCCCCAGGCGAGGCCGGTAGAGATGGAGTAAGATATGGGTATCATCAAAACCGTGATAAAGACCGGCAGGGCCACGTCAATATCCCTGAAGTTCAGCCCTGTGACGGAGCCAAGCATCAGTACGCCGGTAAAAATAAGGCAAGGCGCCGTCGCCGCGCTTGGTATCAGCAGAAAGAAAGGCGAAAGAAAAAGCGCCGCGAGAAACAGTACGCCTGTTATCACCGAGGCAAAACCGGTTTTGCCGCCTGTTGACACGCCGGTAGCCGATTCAATGTACGATGTTACCGTTGTAGCCCCAAAAATAGAACCAAAAACCGTGCCTATGGCATCGGATAACAGCGCCTCTTTACAGTTGATTATGTTTCCGTCTTTGTCGAGAAGGTTTCCCTGATGGGCAACGCCGGCAAGCGTAGAAATCGTGTCAAAAAAATCGACAAACAAAAGCGAAAAAAATACGACAACAAAGTCTATAGACAGCACGTTTGTAAAATCAAAATCGAAAAAATACGGCGCCGGAGGCTTGCTTACAAATGAGAATCCCTCCGGTATGGGGACAAGCCCAAACGGGATGGCTATGAGTGTTGAAGCGATGATAGCCAAAAAAACCGAACCCGGCACTCTTAGCGCGTAGAGAACGACAAGTATCACCAACCCAAGCGCCGCCACAAGCGGCGCCCCGGATGTAACAGGGTTAATCCCTATAGGCGTACCGCCGCCGGTAACAAGAATACCGGCATTGTTAAGCCCAACAACGGCGATAAATAAACCGATTCCAACGGCGGTGGCTTTTTTTATCACATCGGGAATCGCCTTAACTATCAGTTCACGTAAACCGGTTAAGGTAAGCAGTATGAACAGCAAACCTTCTATCAGCACGGCGGTCAACGCCGTCTCCCACTTGTAACCCATAGCCCCGCAAACGGTAAACGCTATATACGCGTTGATACCAAGCCCCGAAGCCAATGCTATAGGTATACGCCCGACAAAGGCCATCACAAGAGTCGCCACCCCCGCGGACAGAGCCGTGGCGGTAAATACACGCCCCGTATCCATGCCGGCGGCGCTCATTATCCCCGGCTGAACGGCAAGGATGTAAACCATGGACAAAAATGTAACTATCCCCGCTACGATTTCCCGCGAAACAGTCGAACCGCGCTCCGAAATCCCAAAATAGGCGTTCAAACTTTTAGCCATAAAAACCTCTCTTTACTTTAGTTGGTTAAACGTAAAATATAACCGGTTCATATTATAACATTTTTGCCTGCCATACCGTCAAGGCGGCGCTATGTGCGCTTCATCAGGGAACGGTATTTGGCGGCAATGGTTTTCGCCTTTTGGACGGCAAGCCCGCTGTAACGCGCCGGGTTCTCAAAGAATGACGGCGCTTCCGCTTCGTCCGCTATGAGTCCGAGTCCCAGCATCTTACCGGCAATGCGCCTCAGAACCGCGCCTTCACGGCGTAGGGCGTCGGCAAAGCTTAAGCCCTCCTTTTCAGCGGTCAAGGTCATGCGGCGTATCACCTCGTGCGCCTCACTTTCACCGCTTTCGGCAAGCAGGATGTATGCCGGCTCCGCCATAATACCGCCCTGTATCCCGCCGCCGCTGCTCAGGTTGTATAACAGCCGTTCCCTGTCAACGTGGAGGCTTTCTATCACCCCGCTCATCCGCGAAACCGCGAGGCAGAAACCGCAAACATAATCCGCGATGAAGCGCTGGCTAGCCGAGTTGGACAGGTCGCGCTGATGTTCGCTAATCTGGTCCATGTAAAAAGTTATCACGCGAGGCATGAATGCCTTCCACAAACTTTTTACGTGTTCGCTGTTCCATGGATTTCGTTTCTGCGGCATCGTGGAAGAACCGACCTGCGTACCGGCAAAACCCTCGCGGAGTTCGGCGATTTCGCTGCGCTGCAAGTGCCGGAGGTCGTCCGCAAGGTTTGCAATCACGCCGAATGCGGTATTCATTTCGAGAAGCAGCCGCAGCAGGTACTCCGGTTCGACAAGCTGGGTGGAATGTTCTGACGGCTCAAGGCCGAGTTCGGCAAGATAGAACCTTTCAAGCGCGCAAGGATCCGCCGTTATCATGCTGACAGCGTTGTACGCGCCCACCGCTCCGGCAAGTTTACCCTTGAGATTGGAAGCCAGCCTCTCTATCTCCAGTATGGACTTGCCGAGGCGGGAAACGTACTCCGCCATCGCAAAACCCAGCGTGATTGGGACGGCGTGCTGACCGTGAGTACGCCCCGCCTGCGGAGTTTCCGCCTCACGCTCGGCAAAATCACAGAGCAGGAGTTCCAGCTTCCGCAGCAAAGGCAGTACAACGCCGGCGCTTACCCCCTTCATCCTGTAGGCAAGGCTGGTGTCCAGAATGTCAACGCTTGTCGCTCCCAGGTGAACGAGGGGCTTCCACTCGTCCGGTCTCTTTCTTTTCAGCGCATTGACCAGCGCCCTTATGTTGTGGCGGGTTTTTTCCTCTTCACGGTACACTTCTTCCACGCTTACCGAGCCGGCGGCTTCGTCCAACTGCCGGCGGGCCGCCTCCGTCAGCCTGCCCCGTGTGTGGAGGTGGGCGGCGACCAGGGCAGCCTCCGCCTTGAGGCAGTCCCTCACCGCGGCATCCTCAGACAGCCATCCGCTCACCCCGTCGAACACCTCTTTTTCCGATAGAGAATACCGGTGGTCAAGCGGCGATATATTTTGAAATACTGGTCGTTCCAAAACCATAACGTCTATCAAAACGATAGCGGAATGACCGGCGTTCTACAAGCCCGCCTGTCAAGGCGCAATTAAAATGTCCCTTGACAAAACCGAATAAACCGCTATAGAGTATCACCAAGTAGGCATTATGGACGGATTATCATTAAAAGAGCGTTACGGGCATCTTTTTGGACGGCTTTCAAAGCTTTCTCATGCGCCGGCAAAAATTAACGAATTTAACGTATACGAAGAAGAAAACCCCGATACCCGTAAAATGATCGACGCCATGGTTGAGGAGAACCTGTTGCCCGGTTCACGGCTTCTGGGGCGGGAACACTTTGCGGATTTTTTGGAACAGGTAAAATCGGGGAAACGGGGGCTGCTCATGGCGGAACATTACAGCAACCTTGATTTACCGGTTATTTTTTATCTGTTGGAGCATGACGGCGGGGATTTTGGCAAGGAAATTGCCCGGCGTATTGTCGCCATTTCCGGCTTAAAACTCAACGAACATGACCCGCTTGTGAGGGCTTATACCGAAGCGTTTACCCGTATCGTGATCTACCCCAGCCGGAGTCTCTCAAAAGTGACGGATCCGGAAGAACTTAACCGGGGCAAAAAAGTCAACATGGCCGCCATGCGGGCAATGGACACCGCCCGGCGGAATAAGCAGATAATAGCGGTCTTCCCCAGCGGCACACGTTACAGGCCCGGTAAGCCGGAAACAAAACGCGGAGTCCGTGAAATAGACTCGTATCTACGAATTTTTGACGTGATGATACTCGTATCGATCAACGGTTCCTGCCTGCGGCTTTCGCCCGATAACCCTGAAGACATGCTTGCCGATCAGGTTTTCCACGACAAGGTTATTGTCGCTTCAAGCCCGGTGATGGAGTGCGGACCGTTCCGCAACGCGATCCTCGCATCTATAGACCCGGCAAGCGGCGTTGACCCAAAACAAGAAACGGTGAATCGCGTGATGGAACTCCTTGAAGAGCAGCACCAAAAATACGAAAAGGTAAAAGCGGCGGAATAGCCTTAGGGCTATCTGCCTCCGCCCCCTTTTTTTGAAAATACCGCTTCCTTAAAACTCAACAGATAGTCAGCCAAAGAAACGTATGCGAGTATCACGCAGATTACCGCGAGCACGGTAACAATGACCCGGCTAAAATCCGGCGTGTCAACGCCGAGCCGTTTGCAACATTCCAGCGTGAGCGTGTAAAAACAGGTAACTATGTAGGTAACGGTTTTTGTCTTTCCGCCCTTGCGCGCGCCAATGGCGACGCCTTTCTGTGCCGCCATCATCCTCACAAAATTGATGACAAACTCACGGTACACTATCAACAGCAGCGCAAGAGGCGGTATGTAGCCGCTCAACATCAGGCAAAAGAAGACGGTAATATTGAGTATCACATCGCAGAACGGGTCAAAAAGTTTCCCAAAATCGCTCACTTCATTGCGTTTACGGGCAAAATAGCCGTCAAGATAGTCGGTAATCTCGGCAAAGGCAAGAAGGGGTATCATCACGAACACGGATACAACGCCAAAGCGCCCTGTCCATACAGGAATAAAGTACAAAACAAAAAATACCGGGGCAAGAAAACCCCGCAGCCATGTAAATTTATCAGACAAACTCAAAAAATAGCTCCTTTCCCCATTTTAAGCGGAATCAGGCTAAAACTTCCAGCACATCTTTGAGAGTGGCGCAGGCAAGGCAGCGGCGGGCTTTTTCTTCGGCGGCGGCGAATGAAATGCCGGTGACAGCCCGCTTAACGCCTCCTATAGACCCCGGATTCATGCTCAACTCGGTTATACCCATGCCGATAAGGACTACGCTGAGCGCGGGGTCGCCCGCCATTTCTCCGCAGACGCTGACGGGAATGTCAGCCCGGCGCGCGGCGGCGGCAACCATGTTGACAGCCCGCAAGACCGCCGGTTGATGCGCGTTTGCCAGTTCTGACAGGGCGCCGTTGCCCCGCTCGGCGGCCATCGTGTACTGGGAGAGGTCATTTGAGCCTATGCTGAAGAAGTCCGCGAGGGACGCAAAATGGTCTGCCATCACCGCCGCCGCCGGAGTCTCTACCATAATTCCCAGCGGAACCGGCCATGCGTGGGGGCGTCCATCCTTTTCAAGACCCTCATGCGCCGCTTCCAGCATATCCTTACAGAAACGCAGCTCTTCTATAGCGCTTACCATGGGTATCATTATTTTTACACTATGCCCGAAACCGGCGCGAAGTATGGCGCGTAGCTGAGAGGCAAAAAGTTCGCGCTCCCTCTGGCAGAGCCTTATGCCCCTTATGCCGAGGAAGGGGTTTTCCTCTTTAGGCTGGTCGAGCCAGGGGAGGGGTTTGTCGCCGCCCGTGTCCAGAGTACGAATCGTAACGGGATCATCGGGAAAAAAGTTGAGTATCTCGCCGAGCATAGCGGTCTGCGTGTCCTCATCCGGGGCAAGAGGGCTGGAGAGAAAGAGAAATTCTGACCGCAGGAGGCCTATGCCCTCGGCGCTGTACTCGACAGCCTTTTCCGCGTCCCGTTTTTCACCGGCATTGGCGCGAACGTACACCTTCACCCCGTCCGTGGTAACGGCGTTCCTCTTGCTGTCCTCCAAGTCCTGTATCTTTTTTTCTTCCCAGCCGGCAACCTTTGCCTTAAAGTCCGCCTGCGCCCGCGAATCGGGGTTGACGGTAACCCGGCAGTTATTACCG
>JAIRMY010000247.1 GCA_031258335.1 Spirochaetaceae bacterium
CCTACATACTTTCGTGTTTTTTTATGTTTATTTGTTATTTTTTCTTTTTCGATTTTTCCCACCTTTTCAGCTTTTCCGCTCTTTTCTCTAACTGTCGCCATACTACCCCTCTGCATATAAATTTGGACCTGCCGGTGAACCGTTCAGGTTTCAAAGGCTGTCCATCGTTGATTTATAACTATGAAGCCGTTTATGTTTTTTAAACACCATTATGGGCGCATCCCCGCGCGCCGCCAGCGCAACCCGAAATCCGCATTCGGGTCGCTGGCGCGGCGCGCCTTTAAACCCACTGGTGGGCGCTGGTGGACGCTGGCGGGCTACTGAATTTCCACCGTACCGCCCGCATCTGTAACGGTTTTCTTGATCTTCTCGGCTTCTTCTTTGGGGATATTTTCTTTGATTGGTTTTGGTGCGCCCTCGACGAGGTCTTTTGCCTCTTTAAGACCCAGCCCGGTAACCGCGCGGACTTCCTTAATCACCGCGATTTTTTTAGTCGCGTCAAACGCCTTGAGGGTAACGGTAAACTCCGTCTGTTCCTCGACAGGCGCCGCCGCCGCTCCTCCCGGAGCGGCCCCCACCGCGGCGACCGCCACAGGGGCCGCCGCGGAAACGCCGAATTTCTCCTCCATTGCCTTGACCAATTCCGATACTTCAAGGACGGTCTTGGAAGCTATAGCTTCCAGTATCTGTTCTGTTGTAAGCGTTGCCATTATTATCTTCTCCTACTAAAAATTTTAACGGAGTATACCCTCCGCCGCCTAACTGCCAAACCAATTTAGCCTTTAGGCATGACCCCGACAGGACGGCGGCGAATCTTTCGCTTGAAGCCTGAAGGGGGTGTCCGTCCCGCGCCTGCGGGACGGACGTATATCAAGTAAGCCGGCCTCCTACAGCCGGCAGTACAAGCCTACGCGGAGGCGTTATGCCGCCTCCGCTTTCTTGTCCGCTACGGCTTTGACCGTGCGTACCAGTCTTGACGGGATGTCGTTCAACGCCGCCGCGAGGTTTCTCGCCGGGGCGTTCATCACGGACATCAACATAGCAAGCAGTTCCAGTCTGCCCGGCAGCCTAGAGAAGGCGGCCATCTGTTTGACATCGTATACGCTGCCGGCAATGAGTCCGCCCTTAACGGTAAGCGCCGGAGTCTCTTTCGAGAAATCAAACAGTATTTTGGCGGCCTCGTTTGAATCTTTAGGGGCGACCGCGACTGCGGTAGGCCCTACAAGGTACTGCGAAACATCGGGCGCCGCAAGCTCTTGGAACGCGATACGAGCGAAGTTGTTTTTTATAACCTTGTAAACCGCGCCTTTGGCTCTAAGCTGTTTCCGTAGTTCCGTTATCTGCGCCACGCTTAAGCCCCTGTACTCGGTAAAGATGAAGTCCTGGGGCGCTCCCCCTTCGCCTTGTAAGATTCCTTTTATTTCCGCTATAGAGCGGGTTTTATACTCCTGTATTTTTTTTGCCGCTATTGCCATAAATCGCTCCTATTTAATCGCCGCTGACAGACGCCCATACGCCGGGCCCCATAGTCGATGCCAGCGACACGCTTTGGACAAAATCACCCTTGGCCTCGGCCGGTTTTCGGCGTTTAATCTCGCTTAACGCCGTCCGCGCGTTTTCGGCAATCTTGTCGGCATCCATAGACACCTTGCCTATGGCAAGGTGTATCACGCCCGTCTTGTCGGCGCGGAATTCCACCCTCCCCTTCTTCAACTCGGAAAGAGCGCCTTTTATGTCGAAGGTTACCGTTCCTGTCTTGGGATTCGGCATCAGTCCGCGCCGTCCAAGAATCATGCCGAGTTTACCAACATCTTTCATCATGTCCGGCGTCGCTACCGCCACGTCAAAATCAAGCCAACCGCCCTTAATCTTTTCGATAAGATCGTCTCCGCCTATGAAGGCAGCCCCCGCTTCCTCGGCCTCGCTTTCTTTTTCCGCTTTGCAGAAGACAAGAACACGCTTTTCGCCGCGGAACTGGTTGGGAAGCACCATGGTATCGCGTACCGTTTGGCTTTTTTTCAGGTTCAACTTCACGGAGATGTCTATAGTTTCATCAAACTTGGCAAAACTCAGAGACTTTACCGTTTCTACCGCCTGTTGCATATCAAAAACGGCGGCGGAATCGTATTTTTTTAGGGCTTCGCGGTATTTTTTTCCATGCTTCATTTTTCCACCTCTACGCCCATAGAACGCGCCGTACCGGCTATTATCTTGACCGCGCCGGGCAAATCCACCGCGGAAAGGTCAGGCATCTTGAGTTTGGCGATTTCTTCAAGTTTAGGCATGGATATTTTGCCTACCTTGACCTTATGCGATTCGGCGGAGCCTTTTTCAAGGCCTACCGCCTTTTTTATCAACACTGCCGCGGGCGGGGTTTTCAGGATAAAAGTGAATGACTTGTCCTGATAAACCGTTATCACGGCGGGTATGACGAGGCCCGGTTCCATGTTCTTCGTCCTGTCGTTGAACTGCTGGACGAACTGCGGGGCGCTTACCCCGTGCGGGCCGAGAGCCGGGCCCACAGGCGGCGCGGGCGTTGCCTTACCCGCGGGGCACTGTATCTTAATCAGCGCCGTAATTTTTTTCTTTGCCATTGCATCTCCTTGTAGTATTAACGGGGATTTCCCCCTCCTACGTCAAAAGCCGTGCGGCTTATACTTTTTCAACCTGCATAAGATCTACATCAACCGGCGTATTCCGCCCAAAGATGCCAACCATGACCTTTAGCCTGTTTTTTTCCGTGTTTACCTCTTCTATAGTGCCGGTAAAAGACTCGAACGGTCCGTCCGTTATCTTTACCTGCTCGCCTGCGGCAAAACTCTGCCGTGTACGCACGGGTTTTTCACCCTTGATCTCTCCGACCTTCTGCAAAATCGCCCGCGTCTCGTCAGGACTGAGCGGTTTGGGCTTCTGATTCGCCGGTGTACAGACAAAACCCGTGACTCCCTCTATCCGCCTAATCGCGGAATTCGTCGTCTTCCAATTGTTATCCGGCAGATCCAACTCTATCAGCATATAGCCGGGGTAGAATTTTTTTGTAGTCGTTCGCTTCTTGCCATCCTTCACCTCGGTAACATCCTCGGTGGGGGTTTTGATATCACGAACAATTCCTTTATCAAGTTCGCCCGATTCAAGCATCAGGCGTATCTTTTTCTC
>JAIRMY010000061.1 GCA_031258335.1 Spirochaetaceae bacterium
GCCCATGTCTCCCGGGCGGGCTATCCCCATGATCGCGTTGAGGTTTGCCCAGTCATAGTAGTTATGCCCCCCCGCCTGGTGGACGAGTTCGGTGATTTCGGCGATGTTCGGGTCGAAGAGACCGAGCGTGTTGGGATTGGTGAGCATGAGGCCTGCGGTATCCGGCCCGGCGGCGGCTTTCAGAGCCTCAATATCGACGCAGCCGTCAGGACCGGACGCGATGTTCACCACGGAAAAGCCCGCCATCACAGCGCTTGCGGGATTTGTGCCGTGAGCGCTGTCCGGGACTATGATCTTTGTCCGCCCCGCATCCCCGCGGCTCTCATGGTACGCCTTGAACAACAAGAGTCCGGCAAACTCGCCGTGCGCCCCAGCCGCCGGTTGAAAGTTCATCGCGTCCATGCCGGCTATCTCGCAGAGGTACTTGGCGGCAAGTCCCAGGACTCTTTGGCAGCCCCGCGTGGTATGCTCCGGTTGGAGCGGATGTATTTCGGTAAAACCGGGGAGGGCGGCAAGTTCCTCGTTTACCTTGGGGTTGTACTTCATCGTGCAGGAACCGAGCGGGTAAAATCCGTCGTTCACGCCAAAGACCCGCTTAGCCAACGCGCTGTAGTGCCGGGAAATCTGATTTTCATCCAGAGCGGGAAGGCGGGCGGGCTTCTTACGCTCCGCCCACTCGGGCAGCGGAGCTTCGGGCACATCGCAAGGCGGAAGCACGGAACAGCCGGCTCCGGGCTTTGTTTTTTCAAAAATCAGCTTCATTTTGTTCCCAGATTTCATTTTGTACCTCCCATGGTTTCCAGTCTTTCCAAGATGCTTACCAGAATGTCGATTTCCTGTCTCGTGTGAAGCTCGGTAACGCACCAGAGTATGCGCTTATCAGGCAGCGGATAGCCGCCGAGTATCCCGTGCCTTTCGAGGAGGTCGAGCGTTGTTTCCACATTCGGGCATCCGGTAACAAATTCGTTGAAAAATTCACCGTTAAAAACAAGCGGAAATCCTCCGATAGCGGAAATCCGCCTTGCCGCGTAGACCGCTTTGGCGTGGCACTGCCTGCCCGCCTCGGCGAAGCCCTGCTCCCCCATCACGGCAAGGTACACCGCCGCCGTCAGCGCGCAGTGCGCCTCGTTGGAGCAGAGGTTGCTGGAGGCTTTTTCGCGGCGTATGTGCTGTTCCCGCGCCTGAAGGGTAAGGACGAAAGCCCTCTCTCCCGCGGCGTCCACCGTTTCGCCTACTATCCTACCGGGCAGTTTCCGCATCAGCGCCTTCTTGCACGCCATGAAGCCGAGGTAAGGCCCGCCGAATGCCAGCGGCAGTCCCAAGGGCTGACCTTCGCCCACCGCTATGTCCGCGCCGCAAGCGCCGGGGCTTTCCAACACGCCGAGTGAAATCGGGTTCACCCCCTCGATGAGGAGGCTGTTTGCCTCGTGGACTATGGCTGCCGCCTTGGGCGCGTCCTCTATTAGCCCAAAGAAGTTGGGGTTCTGAAGGTAGAAGCAGGCGGCGTTCTTGTCCGCCTTCATCTTTTCCGCAAGGAGTGCGAGGTCTGTCCTCCCGTCCCCGGCTAGAGGTATGACGGTGAGCGGCATACCGTAGGCCCAGGCGTAAGTCCGTATAGTTTCTATCACCTGCGGGTGAGCCGATGCTGAGACATAGACCGTGGTTCTGCCCCTGTCGCGGCACATATTTACAGCTTCGGCGGCGGCGCTCGCCCCGTCGTAAACAGAAGCGTTTGAAACATCCATGCCGGTAAGCTCGCATATCATGGTTTGATACTCAAAGATAGACTGTAGCAGTCCCTGACTTATCTCCGCCTGGTACGGGGTATACGCGGTGATGAAACTTTCGTTGGCGGAGATGCGTTTAACAGTCGCCGGTATGTAGTGGCGGTACGCCCCCGCCCCCCGGAAGACCACGGGGAAGACCCTGTTTTCACCCGCCAGCGCGCTTACCGCCCGCACGGTTTCCAGTTCGGCCATGCCTCTGGGCAGGCGGAGTTCTTTGAGGCGCGTCTTTTCAGGGATGGCGGCAAACAGCTCGTCTATGGATTCTTTGCCGGTAAGCGCCAGCATTTCACGGCGGTCGGCCTCGGTGGTCGGAATATAGGAACCCATAGTTTACTCCGGCGGGAGCAGCGCTCGGTAGTCCGCCGCGGAGAGGAGTTCGCCCTCGGCTATAGTACCCTTTCCCCGTATCAGCCACGCCTCGTAAGGCTTCTGGTTTATCAACTCCGGGGAAGACAGCAGCGCCTCGTTGACTTCGCCGACCTCGCCGTCCAGCGGGCTGAAAATATCGGAGACCCCTTTGACCGACTCCACATCGGCGAATGAAGCGCCGCGTGAGAGGCTGTCCCCGACCTGTGGTAGGTTGACAAACACGATGTCCCCCAATTCTTGCTGGGCGTAATCGGTTAGCCCGATTTCTACGCTTCCTCCCCCCAGAAACCTTACCCACTCATGGGTATTTGTGTACTTTAGATCTTCAGGCAAATTCATATTTTCCTCACTTCAAAAAAATTGTTTGGATTTTTAACGTTTAGTGTAAAACGGGAGCGGGCAGACTTCCGCTTCGACAGCCCTGCCCCTCACGTCAACGATTACCTGTGTACCCGGCATTGCCGTCTCGACATTGAGCAGCGCCATGGCATAGGACCCTTTGAGCCAAGGGCAGAAGGTGCCGGACGTGGTCTTTCCCACGGGACTCCCGTCAAAAAACACATCGGAGTGTTCCCTGACTATGCCCCGCCCTGTAACCTTGAGCCCCACCCTTATGCGGGGCGGATTTTCTTTTTCAAGAAGCGTCTTTTTCCCGATAAAGTCCGGCTTGTTCATCCTGACGGCAAAGCCGAGCGCCGCCTCGAAAGGCGTTATACTTTCGTCCATTTCATGGCCGTAAAGCGGCATAGCCGCCTCGAGGCGCAGCGTGTCCCGCGCCCCAAGCCCGCAGGGTACGAGCCCGGCATCCCTCCCCGCGTCAAGCAGGCTTTCCCAAAGGCTCAGCGCTTTTTCCGCAGGGACGTATAGCTCAAAGCCGGTCTCCCCGGTATAACCCGTGCGGGAGACTATGCAGTTAATTCCCGCAACGTTCCCATTTTCTATCAGCGTATAGTATTTTTGGGGTATGGTTTTTGAAACAGAGGCGAGTATGTCCTGTGAAGCCGGGCCCTGTATGGCGATTTGCGCGATGGAGTCTGAAATATCCTCGAATAAAACGGAATCCCCTGAAAGGCGCTCCTTTACCCATGAGGCGTCCTTCTCGCGGTTGGCGGCGTTCACCACTAGCATATACCTGTCCGCTCCCATCTTGCATACGACAAGGTCGTCAACGACGCCGCCTGCCTCGTTGCACATCAGTGTATAACGGACGCGGCCCGTATCCATGCCGGTAAAGCTGTTCGTCATGATACGCTCAAGGCTAGCCAAAGCATCCCGGCCTCTGATAACAAATTCGCCCATGTGGGACACGTCAAAGAATCCCGCGGCTTCCCGCACGGCATTGTGTTCGGCAATGACGCCCTGTTGGTACTGCACAGGGAGCAGATAACCGGCAAACGGGACTATCTTTCCGCCGTGGTCCTCGTGCCATTGATAGAGTGGAGTTTTCTTTTCCAAATCGGCCTCCTTCAAGTAAAATAAGCGCAACACCGGATTTACCGCGCCTGCAGGCCGGTTTTCCGGTGGTTTACATCAAACCACGTCCGTCAAAAGGACACAGTTTTTGAGTATTTGCGCTCCGTCTATTAACCTGAAAGATTCTTTCCCGTTGCAGGGGAAATTGCCTCTTCGGTGTCTTGATTACGAGGCTTTGCCGCGTGTAATCAACACTTTTCGGAGTTTCGTCAGCATTCGGTACTTTTGCCTGAGAGTTTTACGCAATCTGCCCCTTCGGCGGCGGAAACTGGACTCCATTTGGACGCTCCCGCTCTCTCCCGAATTCATCATTCTGATGGAGTAGGTGTAGCATAGAATGAAGGGAGATGTCAAGGGGGTGTCAAGACGGCGGTGTGTCATAGGGGATGAACGAATCGCTTGTTAATTAGGGGGGGTGAACTTTTCCTTTGTTAACGACAACTATAAAAATCTACCTTGACAACTGCTGCTATAACAGGCCGTTTGACGATTTAAGCCAACCCGCTGTCAATGAATAAGCGGCGGTTTTTTTGTTCAATATACCCTTGACTCAAATTTTTAAACAAAATACTATAGGCGCATGAATAAACTCTTTTATGGTGATAACTTGACCATAATGCGGATGCTGCCTGATGAAAGTGTGGATTTAATATATCTTGATCCTCCATTCAATAGTAACAGAAGCTATAATCTGCTGTACAAAAATACAACAGGTTTGCCTA
>JAIRMY010000111.1 GCA_031258335.1 Spirochaetaceae bacterium
CGGCGGCTTCCGCTTCTTTAACCGCCGCCATTTCCGTGGCAATTTGCGTTTCTTCCGCTTTGACGGCTTTTTCGGCGGCGGGCTTTTGGTCGTCCGCCTCAGCTTGTTCCCGCAACAGCGGCGCAACGGCTTTTACCGCTTCCATGTCGATGATTCCGGCGATGCTGGTGTCGTCCCCTTTGCCCTTGGTAGCGAAGGAGTTGGCAAGGTCTTTCAACTGGTCACAGGTGGAGTCAAAGCCGTCGTCGACAAAGGTGAGCGTGATGGTCCGGTAAAGGCGGTACAGGTGTTTTTCGTTTTCCTCGATGGGGTAGTTGTCGTCTACCCCATCGCTGCATAGAAAGACGGCAATGGGCAGCATTTCAGATGCGGGGGCGAAGCAGGTACGCGCTCCTTCCAGCGCGTCATCGTCACAAATCGAGGTGACAACGTTGAGGTAGCAACGGTCATCCCAGGGGACAGGCTGGGCAAACGTACCATCCGGGTACAGCACGGTGAATCGGCCATCTCCGATGTGAATGCCAAACCAGTACTCTTTGCTTATGGCGGCGGTTAAAGAAGCGGTAGCCGCCGTTCCGCATTAGACCCCGGCATTATCAATTTTCAATTCGCGCGGTATTCCCCTCTCCCTGCTTCCTTCTTTTTGATGTATAGTTAAGCGAACACGGAGGAATTATGCTTTCGCAAGAAATAAAGCGCTGTGTGGAAAAGTTTTATTCACGCGGGGTAGAGATACGCCGCCGGATTCATCAGAACCCGGAGTTGTCCGAGCAAGAGCGGGAAACCGCGCAACTGGCGGCGGATACGCTGCGGGAATTCGGCATAGCGACACGGACGAGCATAGCAGGGAATGGCGTACTCGGCCTCATCAGGGGCGGGAAACCGGGTAAAACCGTACTCTTGCGGGCGGATATGGACGCGCTGGCGCTCAACGAGGAGGCGGATGTGCCGTACAAATCGAAAAAACCGGGGATTATGCATGCCTGCGGGCACGACGGGCATACTGCGGGGCTTCTTTTGGCGGCTATGGCGCTCTCTGAACTCAGGGATAAACTGCCCGGTACGGTAAAATTGATGTTTCAGCCCGCCGAGGAGACTGTAGGCGGCGCGGAAGGTATGATAGAGGCCGGTATTTTGGAAGATCCCCATGTAGATGCGGCGTTTGGCTGTCATCTGTGGGGGCAGGGCGAAGAAGGAACCGTGCAGGTAAAAAGCGGGCCGCTCATGGCGGCGCCGGATGAATTCAGGGTAACGCTGAAAGGGCGGGGCGGCCACGCCGGTTTGCCCCACAGCGCCGTTGACCCCGTGGTCCTGGCAGCCCATGCCATACTCGAATTTCAGGATATAATGAGCCGCCGGAAGGATCCGTTTGTTCCAGCGGTGCTTTCCGTTTGCATGGTACGCGGCGGACATACTCATAACGTCATTCCCGAATCGGTGGAACTTCAGGGGACTATCAGAACCTTTGACGAGGAGACGCGGTCTTTTATCCCGCGCGAGATGGAAAAGATACTGCGGGGGCTTACGCTGGCGGCGGGCGCTTCATACAGTTTCGAGTCATTGAGGCGCTACCCGCCGCTGATTAACGATCCCGCGGCAACGGAAATTGTACGAAAGGCCGCGGAAAAAATTGTGGGGCCGGACAAGGTTGGCGCGGCAAGGGAGACCATGGGCGGCGAGGACTTTGCGTATGTCGCTCAAAAGATACCCTCCTCGTTCTTCATGGTCGGCATAGCGCCGCCGGGAAAGCAGGTGATACACCACAGCCCGCATTTCCAGTGGGACGAGCGGGCGCTCAAAGTGTCCGCAGCCTGTCTGTGCCAGACGGCGTTTGACTTCCTCCTCGAATCTTAGTCTGGGGGTTAATCTTGACACGCAATTTTATTAAAACCACGGATAGATGCGGATTAACACGGAAAATGGGGCAACGCCGTTTTGTTCAAAAAATCCTGTAGTTTTGTATGAGCGTAGGCGGTAGAATATTGGATTATGCTGCGTTTACAGGCCGGGACCGATGATCAGGGGCGGCGTATAGACAGGATTTTAAGAAAAGCCTGCAAGGAACTACCAATTTCCGCTATTTACCGGCTGCTCCGTAGTGGATGCGTTTTGCTAGACGGTAAGACGGCAAAGCCGGAAAGCCGGATCGCAAGCGGTCAGATTATCGAAGTGCGGGGGTTAGGGATGCAGCCTCCGTCGCACTCCCCGGTAAAAAGCCGCGAAAAGGAAGGAATCACCAGATCTTTTGCCGTGGGGCGCGAAATAGCCGTGCTTTACGAGGGCGGCGGCATACTTGTGCTCAATAAACCCTGTGGAATTGACTCCCAACAGGAGCTTTGCGCCCTGACCCGTGTTTATCTGGAGGGAAAACTGCCGCCGTCACTGTCGTTCTCGCCCGGGCCGCTTCACCGTTTGGATAAGGGGGCGAGCGGCGTGATGATTTTTGGGGTATCGCTTGCGGGGGCGCGTGAATTCAGCAGCCTCTTGCGCGGCGGCTTGCTGCAAAAGACGTACATGG
>JAIRMY010000076.1 GCA_031258335.1 Spirochaetaceae bacterium
ACGCCAAATGGCGGGAATTCGGCTGGTTTACCCAGCGGGTAAACGGCCATGACATTGCCGCCCTGGATAGCGCAGTTGAAAGGGCGCTTGCCCAAAGCGAAAAGCCCTCCATGATTGTGATGGACACCGTGAAGGGAAAGGGATGTTTTTTTGCCGAGGGAGTCGAAAAGAACCACAGTATGGCATTTGACTTGAAAAAGGCGCGTGAAGCCGTCGCCGTTCTGGAAGCTAAATAGGAGCATCGTCATGGAAACAAGAGAAATACGTCAGGCTTATGTAGATACCCTCGTTGAACTGGGGGCCAAGAATCCGGACATTGTAGTGCTGGAAGCGGATCTTATGAGTTGTACCAATACCGGAGCTTTTAAGAAAGCCTATCCGGATCGTTTTTTTAATGTGGGCATAGCCGAGGCTAACATGGTCGGCCTCGCCGCCGGGCTTTCCGCGGCGGGGAAAATTCCTTTTGCCGCGACTTTTGCCTGTTTTGCTACGCGGCGGGCTTACGACCAGTTTTTTGTATCAGGCAACTATGCCCGCCTTAACGTAAAGCTGGTGGGGACGGATCCCGGTGTTACCGCGGCTTTTAACGGCGGTACGCATATGCCTTTTGAGGATCTTGCCCTGATGCGGGTAATACCCCGCCTTGTCATTGTCGAGCCCTCCGATGCGGTAAGCGCCTCCGCGCTGATAAAAGCGGCCGCAGACCTTTACGGCTGTGTGTACATCCGCTTTCCCCGCAAACTTGTACCGGTTTTGTACCCGCAGGACGAGAGTTTTAGCATAGGGCGGGCGAAGCTCCTAGAATCCGGGAAAGATGTCTGCTTTATCGCGCTGGGCAGCCTCATGGTAAACGAATCTCTTAGGGCGCGGGAACTTCTTGCCAAGGAAGGGATAGATGCCGGCGTGCTGGATGTCCTTAGCCTGAAGCCGATAGACAGCGAAGCGATTCTGGGCGAGGCAGTGAAGGTAAAAGCCGTAGTAAGCGCGGAAAACCACCAGATTATAGGCGGATTGGGAAGCGCGGTAGCCGAAATTCTCGCGGAAAACGGCTTTCAGGGTAAATTCGCCCGCGCCGGAATCAGGGACGAGTTCGGCGAGGTAGGCACACAGGATTATCTCGTTAAACGCTTCGGCCTTGACGCGGAAACTTTAGCGGAGCAGGCGCGGGGGCTGCTGAAATAGGGCGCCAGCGCCGGCCAGCCAGCGCCGACCAGTCGGTTTACAGGCGCTCCGCGCTAGCATACCCGCCTGCCTCCGCTAGGTGGAAGGCGGGCGGGGGCTATCAGCCGCGTATGCCGAGCGCCCTTTTCATGTTGAATGCAGAAGCCGAAAGCTGTTTTCGGGACGCTAGCGCGGAGCGCATTGAAAACCCACTAGTGGGTGAAAACCGGAGAGTATATGCATCAGCGTTGATTTTCCCGCGCCATTCTCGCCAAAAAACCGCGTGAATTTCGCCTCGCCTAAGTTCAAGAGAGGCGCCTCTTAGCGCATAAGTCCCGGTAGAATGGAATGTCTTGTAAATATTCCGTAATTCTATCAATTTTCTAGTATCAAAGAGCCGGAACGCAGGCGTAGAAGCAAGTCGTGCTGTTTTTTTCTGATGTTTTCGCTTACGGCGGCTATGTAGAGCGGGTCATCCTCGATAAAATCGACATAGCCGTCCCGAACTCCGGCGAGTTCCGCCGTACCGAACGGCAGTTTGCCTTCTAGAAAGAGTTTTACCTTGTTGTACGCCGCCTTGTCCTGATACAAAACGCTGCTACCCGCTATATACGGCGGCCTTATCGCATAGCCGTTTGTATCGAACCAGATGATACGGACATCGCCCGATGGCGCTTCGGCCGCCGCCTGAACCGCGCCTTCGTTAGCGCCGCCGGATACGCAGAGCAGTACGCGGGCGCCCGCCTTTATCATGCCCGCGGCAAGTTCCGCGCATTTTGCCGCATCGTACCAGTTACCGACAACCCTGAAATCAACTTCTATCAGCGGGTTTACCGCCTCCGCGCCCTCGCGGTACCCCGGCAGTATGGTTTGTAGCATCACCGGATACTCCTGTCCGGCTATGAGTCCTATACGCGCTCCGTTTCCGGCTTCAGCGGCGAGCAGGGCGGCGATGTGCCCCGCCATGTACGCCTGTTCCCGCTGATTGTAGCGCAACGTGTAGATACTTAAGTCTCCGGCAAGTTCCCCATCGAGCAACAGGAAACGTTGGGATGGGAATTTAGCCTTGACAGCCTGGGCGAGGGCGGGAAGCGAGGGGTTGGACGACACGATGAGGTCGTAACTCCCGCTTGCGGCAATGGATGTAAGTTTGCTCTCCCATTCAGCCTGATTGTACCCGCCTTCGATTACCTGTACCGGCGCTCCGTACTCCTCGGCGGCGCGTTTAGCGCCGGAAGCGAGCATCTCGCAGATAGGGCTGCCCGATGCCGTGCCGGGTATGAACACCGCTATAGAAGGCGGGTTTCCGGTTTGAGCGGCTTCTTTTGAAACGGGTGAGCGGCCTTTCGGCGCGCAACTTACCGCAAACAGCGGTATGGCGATCAGCAGAATCGCCACCTTTGAGTAGATACGCATATTTTCTCCTGTCCGGACTCTACCGTCGGCACCGGAATTTCACCGGCTCAGTCCAAAACCGCGTCTTGCGGCGTTGGAGTCGCGGGCTTTCACCGCCGGTCGGGATAAGCGCGGAGCCTCAAGACTCCATGCCAACCCTGCCCCGAAAATTTGTTTTACTATTCAGGCGCGGCTTGAATAGAGCGCCACCTGAATAGTTACGTTGTCTTAACTATGCCGATAAAAAAAGAAAAAGGCAAGGGAGCCGACGCTGGCTGGTGGACCTTGCGCGAATGGAAATTGAAAATAGATAATGGACAATTATACATCTTCTCTGTTATAGTGAATCGGAGGTAACGCCATGATGACGGCAGAACAGGCGGCTGAAAGGGGTAAGACCCTGAGCTTCGAAAAAGTATGGGCTATG
>JAIRMY010000150.1 GCA_031258335.1 Spirochaetaceae bacterium
CGTGTGCTCTTCCGATCTCCCCCCATTTCCTGCCCGTACAGCAGGGAACTTAATAAAAAGGTTGTTACAAAAAAATTTTGCCGCTTCATCCGCTCCCCACCGCCTTAGTCTGCGTTTCTCCGCGCGATTTTCTAATTATGCCAAGCCATGCTGTATTCGCGCCTTCAACAACAAAGCACGGCGAAACCATGAATGACCCCCTAGGGCTGAAAAACCTGTACAATGTGTTTTGGGTAAAAACCATATATGAGAAATTGTATTTTAAAGAGTCCAAAGAAGTATAGCCATCTGTCCATTGGGGAATGACTTGAAAGGTCAATTTCAGATTTTTTACCAGAGCGGTAATGAATATCCTGAATATATCCCGGACTTTGTTGCGGAAACGTTAGACACTGTTTACTCGTCCGGTTGTTCCTCAGATATAGCCTTATCCCTGTCCGCTGGCATATTCCGCTTGGTGGATAGCGCATTGCCCGTCAGGATGTCCGGAGCCGATGGCGTATCTATCCTCTCGCGGCCCGTCACCTCCGCTAGAACGCTTGACTATTTATCCAGTGTATTACAGGATTGTATGATAAGTTCCTTAAACTAACATAATCTAACATGATAGAAGGCATTTTAACAGAAGGTTTGGTCTACGGCATAATGGTTCTGGCGGTGTTTATCACGTTCAGAATACTGAATTTCGCCGATATGACGGTTGACGGTTCCCTGCCGCTGGGGGCCGCCATTATGACGGTATGTATGGTGAACGGACAGCATACCGTCATCGCGTTTCTGCTGGCGTTCCTCGGAGGCGCGGCGGCGGGCTTCGTTACCGCGCTTATACATACAAAACTTAAAATCCCCGACCTCTTATCCGGCATACTTACTATGACCATGCTCAGGTCTGTAATCCTGCGGGTAATGTCAAACAGGGCAAACATCCCGTTGCTACGGACGAATACCGTTTTTACAAACATAACAGGCTGGACAAAACAGTTTACCAGCGACCCTAATATAGGAATTGTCGTTTACTGCCTGCTCGTTGTAATTGTTATTAAAATCGCCCTCGATCTTTTTTTTCGTACCGACCTAGGGCTTTCACTCGGAGCGCTCGGTTCTAACCCTCAGCTTATAATATCTCAGGGGATGAATCCTGACATTCTTAAAATAATAGGCATCTGCCTTGCCAACGGACTTGTCGCTATCAGCGGTTCGCTAGCAGCGATGTACCAAGGCTTTGCCGATGTAAGTTTCGGGCAGGGCATGATAGTCTCCGGGCTTGCATCGCTGATGCTCGGAGAATTCCTGCTGCGCTCAAACCGCATAGGACTCCTGACGCTACGGGCGATATTTGGCTCTATACTCTACCGGGCGATGATGTACGCGGCACGCAATTACGGTTACTATATTCACATGAATCCAAACGACTTGAATCTTATGACAGGGCTCCTAATTATAGCCTGTATTTTGATTTCCAAGCAAAAACTGTCCGCTAACTTTCTAAAAAAACCGGTAAAAATGGCGAGCCCACAAAATGATAAAAATTGAAAATCTTTCCGTGGTGTTTTCGCGGGGAACACCGGATGAAAATATAGCGTTAACGAATATAAACTTAAACGTGCGGCGCGGTGAATTCATAACCATCATAGGTTCAAACGGCGCGGGAAAATCAACGTTGTACAACGCGATAGCCGGGACGCACCCGCTGGCTGGCGGCGGCATATATGTACGCGGCGGCGATGCCGTGGGCTGGCGCGATATTACCAATGAGCCGGAATACATACGCGCCCGCTACATAGGGCGTATCTTTCAAAACCCCTTGCTCGGCACGGCGGGCAACATGTCTCTGGAAGACAATATGCTGATATGCCGCAAAAAGGGCTATAAGGGGCTTAAAATCAGCCTGAATAACCAGCTTAGAGAGGAATTCAGGACGCAATTACGCATACTAGATATGGGACTGGAAAACCGGTTAACGGACAATGTCGGACTCCTGTCGGGAGGCCAGCGCCAGGCGCTGACCCTGTTGATGACCGTAATGTCCCGCCCCGCCCTGCTCCTCCTTGACGAACATACCGCAGCGCTCGACCCACGCAACGCCGAAGTCGTGATGAACCTGACTCTGCGTTTTGCCGCCGAATACGACCTGACTGTGATGATGATAACTCACAACATGAACCATGCCCTTAAATTCGGCACCCGCCTCTTGATGATGGACTGTGGCGAGATCATCCTTGATATGGACAAAGCGGAAAAAGAAAAACTTACGGTACAGGGCATAGCGGAACGTTTCCACGACATCAGACATCAGGACCTTGCCAATGACGAGATGCTGTTAAGCTGACCCTCCAAAGGCGGCTACGCACACCGGCAAAGCGGACGCGGGCGCGGATTGACAAAGATAATTAACTGTCATAACATTCTAACCATGGCGGCGTAGCTCAGCTGGCAGAGCACACGGCTCATATCCGTTAGGTCATTGGTTCAATCCCAATCGCCGCTATTACCCTGCCTTGCGTCCCGTGAAATTATGAAAAACGTTCATCTTTTTATGCTGTTTTGCGGGTTTTTACCGTTGATTTCGGTCGTCTACGGTTACCCCGAAGAAGCGGATTCGGCGGAGTTTATCACGGCTCTTGCCGTTCATGGGCTTAAACGGACAAAACTCAACACGGCGGAGGCCCCGCTAAAACAGTTCATAGGGCAAAGGGCTGACGCGCTGGATTTGGACGCGGTACACGCCGCCGTGCTGGATACAGGCATCCTTGAACCGCTTGCAATCGAAATCCTTGACGGGCCGGAAGGAGGTCCGGAAGGAAAGATACTCTCGGTAAGCGTCCGCGAAAAATGGTCTATATTCCCGCTTCCGTTGCTGTTTGTAACTTCGGGCGAGGTAAACGGCGGACTCTTTTTCATAGACGCAAACGCGCTCGGCCTCAACGATAAATTTTTTGCCGGTGGAATGTACGGCACGGACGGGCGTATGCTTATTTCGGGGTATATGCATTCAGAGCGAAGGGGATTACCCGGCTGGAGCGCATCCGCCTCGTACGCGCAATCGGAGCGTAAGAACTCCGACAGGTACGGCGGCGACATACGGCGCTTCGGACTAGACTCAATAGGCGCTCAGGCGGGGCTGTCTTACAGTTTTACAAGGGCCTTGAACGCCGGCTTGCGGGTTTCGTACCGTCAAATGACGGTAAAAGAAAGCGATTCACCGCTTGCCGCGCCGGAATCGGGCATCCAAGCCGCCGGTTTTAGCGCCGCCGCCACGCTGCGGAAAAGCAGTTGGGACGGCTTCCTGCTATCGGAAGAAACCCTCTCAGGCTCTTATACCTTTACCGCCGGTTCGGTAACATTCCACGAGGCAAGCCTCCGGGCTCTGTACCAGAAGTCCCTCATCCCCGGTTTCAGGATCAACACGGGCGCGGGTTTTCTCTACCAGCCCGAAGCCCCCGCACTGTTTGAATCCCCGCCTCACGCGGCTCAGGTTGACATACTCCCCGGTTCTTTTTCCGCCAGAAACTACGCCGGGTTTTCCGCCGGTTTTGAAAAGCATATTTTTAAGATGATTTTTGGCTCACTGTCCGCCCGCGTTTCTTATCAGGCGGTATTTTCGGAGGGTCCTATCCTGGGCGGGGAAGCAGACCACGGTCCGGCGGGAGCAATAGTTTTCTACCTGAGCAGGCTGGCTATCCCCGCCATGGCTTTGAATCTCGCATACAACGTACCGGCAAAGAGGCCGCAATTTTCGTTCAGCCTTGGTATGAGTATGTAATTACCCCGTGTTTGTCATTTTGCCATAGGGGTAAACTCGGAAGTTTTTCCCACTTCCCGCAGTGTCGTACTGGTTACTAAAGATATCGCCAATAACGTTATGCCAATACCTGTTACGATAAGCAGTGTGTCTATGGGAACCTTGTCCGCTATAGGACCGAAGAGAAGCATACCCAAAGGTGTCATGATACTGTATACCATATTAAAAATAGAACGCACCCTTCCTAAAAAAAGCGGTTCCACCGTTGTTTGCATCATGACGATGTATGTCGTATTCCAAAACGGGAGGGCGATCCCTAGTATAGTCATAATGAAAAGATATAGCCAAAAATAAGGCACAAGTCCCAGTCCCACAGTAAAAATGCCGCATAAGGAGCAGGAAAATGACATAGTATAAATACGGTTTTTGAAACCGCCCCATATTCCTATCAGGATGCCTCCTGCAATCATCCCTAAGAAAAGAGTAATTCTTATTGC
>JAIRMY010000152.1 GCA_031258335.1 Spirochaetaceae bacterium
CAATCACAGCCAACATCGCCCGGATGCCAAGACTACCGGGACAAAAAGCGTTTCCCCGCCTCCTTCGCCGTTGAGGAAGGCGATAAGGTTTTCCAGCGGAAACGGCGGAATATCCGTAGTATTTTTTTCCAACCCGGGAACGAAGGCCTGACTGTCCGTGGCGGGATAGAGGAGGCCGCCGCCGTCCTGTTCAAAGTTCATGTAAACGCCGTTACCCTGTGTGGTCGCTGTTCCGGGTTCGGCGCGGGTGAGTCTTCTCAGTGTAAAGTTTTTTTGAAAGTTGACGTGCGCCTCATAATCTCCCGCGCCTATCGCCGGAAGCCCGCCCGTTGAGGCGGTGAATGTGGCGAGCCGCGCCGGCAAATCCCCCACAGAGGCATGGTGAAATAAAGGCATAACGAGCGCCGCCGCCGAGGCAAGGGTAAACGGAAACGCGGCAAGGATTAAACGGGTTTTTTCAATGCGGCGCGGCCTTATCGCGACGGGAGCAAAAACAACGTGGTTACGAGAACCGCGTACAGCGTTTTCGGCAAAGGCCCGCGCCGCCGCGCTTAAACAAAAAAACAGGATGGCTCGGAAGATGTTGAAGATGCTTATTTTTCCCGCTATGCAGACGGCAAGTATCAGGGCGGCCAAAAAGATAAGAGTTTTTTTCTCATCTTGTAAAAATCGCTTAAAATGCTCCGTATACGAATACGACACGGGTGAGTCAAACCTGAACCGTGCAAAAAAGGACTCAAAAGGCGCTTGTAAAGTTAAAAACAGAACCAGCATCGGCGCAGCGAGGGCAAAACCGGCGGGACCTTGGCCGGTGAGCAATCCGCAGGCCGGGAGGAGGGCGGCCACCGACAATGTGAACGCCGTCCGCGCACGGAGGTTTGCGGTGGACTTCGAAGCAAAAAACGCCGCCACAAGGCTTAAAAAGGCGGCGGTGGCGTATATCAGAATGAAATTTGAGCCCCATTCCGAGCTTGTCGCGAATACGACGCTGTGTCGTATACCTTCAAGGGCGTTTTTTATGCGGTTTTCTATGGCGGCGGGCGCAACCGGAAACGGCGAATTAAACGATGCGGCGGGGATATAGAAGTACCGCCTGTCGTCCCGCGTAAAAAGCGCCTTTAGTCTTTGAGCGTAGCCGTCATTGCGAGGATCCGATTCCATCAAGACATCAGAAAATTCATCGAGAGGCACACGCCGTAGCTCCGAAAAATCATTTAAAAAAAACCACTGCGAAGATTCCGACAAAACATTTTTGATTCCGGCGGCGCTTAACTTTTCCGCTATTGGTCTGTCCTCCATATCTTCGCTGGTAATCAACGCAATGTACGGGGCGTATACACTGCCTCTGCCTCCGCCGTTTCCCCATTTGGGCAGCATTACAGGCGCAAGGCAGATAAACACGGCGGCGGCAACACAAATTTTTTTTTTAATTCTCTTTTTAAAGATAGGCATAGGCCGCCGCTATAAAAAAACCTATAAAACAACCGACAAGAACTTCCAGCGGTTTATGCCCCTGAATTTCTTTTACGGGGTGGTATTCAATCTGAAAACGATCCGACAGAATACGCCCCAGCGCATTCATCGTTTTTGCCTGTATTCCCGATGAATGACGCACACCTACGGCATCTCGTAGGACTATCACTGAAAAAAACAGCGTTATCACAAACAGGTTAGAGTTTATTCCCTCCTGCAAGGCCGCGGTAACCGTCAACGCGGTAACCGCGGCGGCGTGACTCGACGGCATACCCCCAGTCCCCCAAAAAAAAGCTTTTAAAATATCCATGCGGTTATTCTTTGCCTTTTTTGTTATGGTTATCGCGCTTTTAATGAACTGGGCGAACCAGAAACTCGTGAGGCCGGAAAGCAGCATCGGATTGTGAAAGAATGATATAATCTTTGCTGAATTTGCGGTGAGCATATTCATTGTTACTTTACGATTGTACCAGTCCGCCCTTTTTGTCAAGGAGTCGCGGAATACCGCATCAGCCACTGTATCAGAATGACACAGCGGCTTGCCTGTCTTATCAACAGTAAAAAAATTGTTTATTCTTTTTATTAAATACCGAAAATCATAGTAAGGCCGGTTGAGCGTTTAATTTAATGTTCGGCCCGGCGTTATAATACGGAGAAAACAGTGGCGCAAACGAATGCATTATCGGCCTACCGGCAAACAAGGATAAAGACGGCGAATCAGGGGCAGCTCATACTGATGCTCTATGACGGCGGCATAAGTAACCTGGACCGCGCCGTGGAACTTATACGCTGCCGAAACAGTTCCAAAAAGGACCCTTCCAAAATTCCTTCCAAAATCGAGGAAACCGGCAAAGCCATCCTAAAGGCGCAGGAAATAATAACCGAACTCATGGTTTCACTTGACTTTGAACAGGGAGGGGAAATCGCCAAAAACCTTTTTGCTTTGTATACATGGTTCAACAAGGAACTCCTCGAAGCCCATTTAACCTTAGACGAGGCGCGCCTCCTTGCCGTGCGGAATTCGCTGGACGATATACGTAAATCATGGGCACTGGTTTTCGCAAAAAATACCGCCGCCGAAAAACCGGAACTCAACGCGGGGATTAACATTGCGGGTTAAAAACTGATGCCGGACAAAGCTCGAGCGGCGGCTATCCCGCCCGCGCTTGCGGAAAGCGAAGTTAAACGGCGCGTGGCTGTTTTAAAACGTTTTAAGGCTCTTTTGCTTGAGCAAAAACAGCGCTTTACCCGTTATATCGAAGTTCTTGACAAACAAAAAAATATTATAGAAAACGGCAAAACAGAAGATATACTCGCCTATGTTGGTTTAGAAGAAGAGTTAATCGCCGGCATAGGAACGTTGCAAAAATCAATAGAGCCTATGCGTGTCCTGTACGAAAACATAGCGGGTAAGACAGCCGGCGTGAATGAAACTGAAATATCGGAAATCAGCCGCGCTTTGGAAAACCTAAAAACCGAGGCCGTACGGCGAGCGGAGGACAACAAGGTACTGTTACAAAAACGCGCCTCCATACTAGGCAACGAATTAAAAGATCTACGCGGTAACCCTTTTAACAAACGTAAATCCATCTACGCCGGCGGACAGGGACCTACGCTGTTCGACATCTCAGGCTAGTACCTTGTAAATACTAAAAAAACACATTTAGAATGTCTAACCGCAAAGGCGCAGAAGGCAAATAAGGAGGATAGAATACAGGATTTCCCCCCTTCCTTCTTCGACTTTTTCGCCTTTGCGGTTAAATTCTTTGTACACTTTGTAATTGCTCATATCATTACTTTTAGATGTTACAAGGTATTAACAGATTGCGAAATTTGCCTGGGATTCGGCTATGTTTACCGATTTAAGACGTAGTTTGACATCGCCGTTGAGCGGAATATCTTTTATGTTGCGGCCCGGAGCGCAGGATGTCTCCATGCCAAGGGCGGGGATAAAGAGGGCGGCGCGCGGGCCGGTTTTTTCCAGCAGGATGGCATCCCAAACACTTTCCGGCTTATCCAGCAGGTACACCAGCTTCCAGTGCTGGTTTGTGGCGCGGTCGGCTCGGGCGGCGGCGACTGTAGCGCGGTCGGCGGCGCCTAGTTTCAGCAGCAGCGCATCTTCATCCAGCGGCGGCTCTCCACCGAGTAAGGCGCGTATCTGCTGATGCGCCAAAAGGTCGGTGTACCGGCGGAGCGGGCTTGTTACCTGTGAGTATATGTCCAAACCAAGCCCCCAGTGCAGGCCGGGTTTCGTGGAAAGCCCGCGCGGCCTCATGCAGCGTCGCAGTTGGTACGATCCCGCAAGCCCCTCGTAAACGGTATTCGGTATGTCTCCGGTTTCCTGGGTGATGTACGGAAAGGGGAGTTTTCGCGTCTGCGCCCAACGCGCCGCGGCTTCTCCGGCAAGCAGCATACATTCGCGCACCGCGGCGGCGGACTTGCGCTCTTTCTGCGGCGTTATATCCACCTTATCGCCCTCAACAGTGATCCGTACCTCCGGAAACTCTATCAGAGAAGCCCCCATATCGAGGCGTTTTTCTATGTTACACGAGCCAAGGATCAAAACCGGCGCGATGCGCTCATCGTTGTCAGCCTCTTCGTAAGTCAGGCGTGTAACACGGACACGCGACCTAAAAATCTCAGTATCGGCTATGGAGTAATCCGCGTTAAGGGTTATCTTAAAAGTCAGGGCAGGCGATGTTTCATGCAGTCCCAGAGCATAGTATTGAAAGGCATCCGGGGTTATCATGCGGGATACGCCTTCCGGAGCGTAAAATGTAACCCCGCGGCCAAGGGCCTCGCTGTCCGCCTCCGTGCCGTGCCGTATAGATGCCGCCGGGTCGGCGACATGAACGTACAGAGTCCCCCCTCCCCTATCGCCGGACGGCTCAAAAAAAACGGCGTCGTCCGGATCATCGCTCCATTCATTGTCTATGGCAAAGGCGGGCAGAGCGGTAAGGTCAGCCCTATCCTCCGAAGGCGGGGGCGGAACCGGTACACAGGCTGAAGTCATAGCTATACCGTACCGGTACGGGTGCGGGTTGAATGACGGCTTCCAATACCCTGTTTTAAGGAGTACGCTATGCGCCGCTTCGGGTGTCTCCTCTATGCCCGCCTCCCGCAGGCTCCGTGATTTGACAGCCTTGCCCAGGGCAAGCGCGGCTACATCCTGAATATACTGCGCGTCCGCCTCAGGTTCTATCTTACCGGCGCGAAGCCGCCCTATATAAGCCGCCCTGTTCACCAAATCAAGCTGTTTCTCGGTCTTCTTTTGCTCGGCGGCATCCACTTCCGAGGCGGGGCGCGGTTTTATCGCCGTTATAGCCCCGCTAAAATACACGCCGTCCAAAAGCAGCGCGTATACCGCCCACGCCGAGGCGGGCGTGAACGCGCCCCAGGCAAGTTCCGCCAGTTCTCTCATCGTGAGGTTTTTTTCACCGTATTCGTCAACGCACAATTCCCACACTTCGCGTATATCCGCCCCGCCGTTCAGCAATTCGTCAAAACCAGCGACTGGCCCTTCGTGAAGAAGTTCTATGTCCTTGATACGCACCCGCGCCTGTTCGCCTCCGTCAAGACGTATCGTGATTTTGTCGTCTATCGCGGTAACAATAGCAGGCTTTTTCTTATACGCGCAGAGGCAATACAGTTTTAACATAGCGCCTTCCTTCATTCCTTCCGCGTTAATCCGCGAAATCCGCGAACGCTTCTTTCTTCACTTTCCAGTTGAGTATCACGGGAATCACGACAAGCCCGACTACGGCGCTCATCAGCAGCGACAACGCTATCAAAAGACCGAACTGTCCCAGAGTCTTGAACTGGGACAGCATCAGCACGGCAAAGCCAAGCCCCGTGGATACTGCATCCGCGATGATCGCTATGCCGCTTGTGCGGTAGACGTTAAAAAGATAGAGCCTGTATAATTTGCGGCGGCGGCTTCGCGCTTGTACGCCTCCATAAAATGTACCGTGTAGTCTATGCCTATCCCCATGGAAACGCTTGCTATCATGGCGGTAGCGATGTTCAGCTTTATCCTGAGAAAACCCATCACGGCAAAGTTCAAAAGCACGAGGGCTATCAGCGGAATCACTCCTATAAGCCCTGAAAAAAACGAGCGGTTGAAAAATGACACGATAAAAAACAGCGCTATGAACGCTATCGTTATCGACACCCAGACGGAATTCACGACATGGCGGTTGGTAGAGCCTTCGACAAGCGCCGCTCCGCCTACCGTTACCCTTATGTTTTTTGGAAAATTCGCGGCTATATAGCCGTTTATCTCGCGCACGGCGATGTTTGTATCTAACTGTCCTGTGGTTCGGAGGAGTACGGTTGACTTTATCGCCGTAGGCTCAAGCGGGTCATTGGAGTACAGATTGTCATCGC
>JAIRMY010000090.1 GCA_031258335.1 Spirochaetaceae bacterium
AATTCGGGCGGACATCGGAGTCCATACACAGCGAGGTTACCCAGGACATATTTCGGGGGCTGGATGCCGCGGGGTATATCACGGAAAAAACGATAGAACAGCTTTACTGCCCGGACTGCGGGCGGTTTTTGGCCGACCGCTATGTGCGCGGCGTATGCCCTGCCTGCGGCTATGACGGGGCGCGAGGCGACCAGTGCGAGAGCTGCGGTAAACTGCTCGAACCCACCGAGTTGAAGGCGCCGCAATGTTCGAGCTGCGGCGCGAAGCCGCTTCTAAAATCGACGAAACACCTGTACATAGACCTGCCTAAACTCAAGGGTAGGCTTGAGGCATGGATAGACACCGCGGCGGAACGGGGGAAATGGGCGCATAACGCCGTACGCATGACTAAGAGCTGGATAAGGGACGGTCTTCACGAGCGGGCGATAACACGCGACCTGAAATGGGGCATCCCCGTGCCGAAAGAGGGCTTCACACACAAAGTTTTCTATGTGTGGTTTGATGCGCCTATAGGTTATGTGTCGATTACAGGTTCTCTCGCCGAGGAGCGAGGGCTGGACTGGAGGAGTTTCATCGCCTACTGGTGGAAGGATCCGGAAAACGTAGAGTTGTTTCAGTTCATAGGCAAAGACAACATACCGTTCCATACGGTAATATTCCCGTCAACCCAGCTTGGCTCCGTAAGTTCGGAGGGGGACGGTTCCGGCGGCAAGGAAAACTGGACTATGCTCCACCACATGAGCAGCACGGAGTACCTTAACTACGAGGCGGGCAAGTTTTCCAAGTCCAAAGGCATGGGCGTTTTTGGGACGGACGTGATGGAGACCGGGATACCCGCCGATGTCTGGCGGTTTTACATATTTTACAACAGGCCGGAAAAGTCGGACGCGCTATTTGTATGGAAAGATTTTGGCGAAAAGGTAAACGCAGAACTTATAGGCAACCTCGGCAACCTTGTCAACCGGACGCTTTCATTCGTTACCCGCTACTACGGCGGCGTTGTTCCGGCACAGGAGAGCCGGGAACAGGAGAAATCCACGCTTTTTTGGGAAAAGGCGCGGGAATACGAGGCGGCTATAACGGAAAAACTTGAATGGGCGGAACTGCGGGATGCGTTTCACCTAATATTCGACCTTTCATCCTTCGCCAACAAGACCTTTCAGGACGGCGAGCCCTGGCGTACGCGCAAGGACGACCCGCCGGCGGCGGCGGAGTTGATACGGAATTTGAGCTTCCTTGTCCGCGACCTTGCGGTACTGGCCTCGCCGTTCATTCCGGAAGCCGCTGAAAAGATAGCGGGTTTTTTTGCAACAGGAGTAGACGGCGAAGCAGTCAGCCTCTCATGGAAGGACATAGGAAAGGCGGAAGGGGAACTGCGTGTGGCAAGAAGCGCCGTGCTGTTTGAAAGGCTGGAAAGCGCCCGCATAGCGGAATTGCGCGAAAGGTATTCAGCGCCGCCTGCCGCCTTAACGCGGGACGGTTCAACACCGGCGATTACACCGGCGATTACACCGGCGATTGATGAAAAAGACCTTGAACAGAGTTTTACCGATACCGTAGACCTTCGTGTGGCCAAAATCGTCAGGATAGAAAGGCATACAAAGGCGGACAAGTTGTATATAGAGACACTGGATATAGCGGGCGAGGAGCGGGTGATAGTTTCCGGCTTAGTGCCTTTCTACAGTGAGGCGGAACTTTTAGGCAAGCATATCATAGTGGTATACAACCTGAAGCCGGCAAAACTGCGCGGCGTAGAGAGCCGGGGTATGCTGCTCGCTGCCTCGCTCAAGACCGCGGATGGCGAGATTGTCGAAGTGCTTGACGGGGGAGGAGCAGAGACGGGGACTCGGGCGCATCTGGAAGGGTTTACGCCGCCCCCCGTCCCTCCGCCTGAAATAGGCATAGACGCTTTTTCCGCCATACCGGTGACAGTACGGCAGAACACGGTTTACGTTGGCGGGAGGGCGCTGAGTCTTGACGGGAAACCCGTCAAGACTCAGCGCGTAGAAAACGGCGAGGCGCATTAGGCGTGGCGGGCATGACAAAAAAAACAAGCGGGGCGCTGATACCGGCAATTTTTGCCGTTTTACTTACCGTTGTTCCGTCTGTACTGATACATACCGGCGTCATAGACGCTTACACGGCGCAAATTATCACGGTGGCGGGGGTAAACGCGCTGCTTGCCGTGAGCGTGAACATGATTACAGGCATTACCGGGCAGCTTTCTATAGGTCAGGCCGGTTTCATGGCTATAGGGGCGTATGCCTGTATCTTTTTTAACCTGAATCTAGGATTTCCACTCCCGCTTGCCGCGGTACTCGCCGCCCTGTTTACTTCTTTTACCGGTTTTCTCATAGGATTCCCTACGCTGAAACTAACAGGGGATTACCTTGCCATAGTAACACTGGGCTCAGGAGAAATAATCCGTGTAGTGCTTACTAACATAAGGGAGGTAACAGGCGGCGCCAACGGGAGGCAGTTCCCTAACGTCCTTTCGTTTGCTCCGGGTATGTCGTTCTTTACCGTTACCGCTACGCTGGTTATAACGGTAACGCTGCTACAAAACTTCCTACGTTCCAGCTTCGGTAGGGCTATACTCGCCGTCCGCGAAGATGAGATTGCCGCCAACTGCTCAGGGATAAGCGTATTCCGTTACAAGATGACAGGATTCGTGAGCGCGGCCTTTACCGCGGGTCTGGGCGGCGCTCTGTACGCCATGGTGATAGGCTTCGTCAAACCGGATATAGCCTCGTTTACAAAGAGCATAGACTACCTGATATTCGTTGTGCTGGGCGGCATGGGTTCTATGACGGGCGCGATACTCGCCGCCTATGTACTCACCTATTTGCAGGAATTCCTGCGCTTTCTGCAAGACTACCGCCTCTTATTCTACCCGCTCATACTGATAATCGTGATGTTGCGCCGCCCGCAGGGGCTGCTCGGCATGAAAGAACTGTCCTTTGTACGCCTCTGGGATCGCGCGTCCAATGTGATACGCAAATTCACCGGCAGACTCGCGCCGCGTAGGTAGCGCTTACTTATACTTGTCAAACAGGGGTATACTGAGGGGTGTTTTACCGGAGGTAAATTTTATAATGAAGATAGGTATAGACACCTTTGGCTGTAATACGAGAGTTTCCGGCGTAGGCGTCTACTTAACGCAGGTTTTAAAACGTATACCTCCGTCGGGCGCATTGTTTGAACTTTTTGGCTGGGAGTACGACCGTTATATGTTCAGCGAAAGGTCGGGGAAAAAACTGGACTTTGTCGCCTGTTGCCGGATTTCAGGGGAAACGGCGAATTCGCTGTGGCATATCCTAAGATACCCTAAATTTGCCCGCGGGCGGGGTTTTGATATATGTTTTTTCCCCGCGGCGCACCGCCGTCTGCCGAATAAATCGCCGTGCCTTACCATAGGAACCGTGCATGATATGGCGGCTTACTGGGGAACCGTGCGGACGAGGGAACATCTAGGCGCGGTTTTGCGCGTGGCGCTGCCTGATTCGCTCCGGCGGCTTGACCGCGTCATTGCCGTTAGCTCATGGGTAAAGCAGGAATTGATAGACGTTGCCCGGGTAAAAGAATCACGCATCGATGTCGTTCATAACGGAGTCGACCACGACGTATACTATCCGCGTCCCCAAAAAAACGAAAGTCTTGAGCCGGTCAGACCATTTACGTTCAGGCATCCCTACATACTGTACGCCGCGCGGCTTGAACATCCGATAAAAAACCATACAGGTTTGATACGCGCTTTCGAGATTTTCAAGCAGAGAACCAAACTGCCGCATCGTTTAGTGTTTGCCGGAGGCGACAACAAAGGTGTAAAAACGATAAAAGATTTTGCGCTTGCCTCTCCTCAGCGGTCAGACATTTTTTTCACCGGACCCTTTCCATCGGAAAATCTGCCGGAACTTGTCGCCGGCGCCGACATGGCAGTGATTCCTTCGTTTTACGAAGGGTTTGGGCAGGGGGCTATAGAGGCGATGGCGAGCGGTGTACCCGTTGCCTGCGCCCGCGCCGCCTCTCTGCCGGAAACAGCCAACCATGCCGCCCTATACTTTGACCCCTACGACAGCGAGGACATGGCAGACCGCATGGTCTCGCTTGCCACCGACGAAGCCCTTTACAACAGATGCCGCGAAGCGGGGCTGGAACGCGCCAAAGATTTTTCATGGGACCGCTGCGCCGGGCAAACTCTGCGTATAGTACAAGAGTCGGTGTGAGTTGGTTATACCGTGCGCGATGCGCGAATGGATAATGGGTCTTGGGGATCATCACTCGCGCGTAGAACGCCGCGGCGCTTTTCGCCGCTTACTTAACAATTTTCGTTTCTTAGAATACAATGGTGTCGATGCTTGAACAGACTTCATGGTTTGAAACCCGTGATAATGTCAAACTTTTTTTGAGGCGTTGGACGCCTGACGATGGAATCCCGCGCGGTGTTGTACAGATAGTACACGGTATGGCGGAACACGGTTTGCGTTATGCGGAAACGGCGGCTTACCTCTGCGGCAGGGGTTATGCAGTGTGGGCAGCAGATATGCGCGGTCATGGCAGGACGGCGGACCTTGGCGTAAACCCCGCGGACTTAGGCGGGCTCGCGGGACATTGCGCGGACAATAAGGCTTTCTCAAAAATTCTGCTCGATGTTGAAAAAATCAACTCGGAGATTCAAAAGGTTTACCCGGCGCTTCCTTTATTTCTGCTGGGACACTCGTGGGGTTCTTTCATCGTGCAGGGTTACATGGAAACCTTCAACAAACGCCGGCTTTCCGGCTGTATTCTTTCGGGTACAAAGGGGCCGGGCGGCGCGTTTGTCGGGTTCGGAGCGTCTTTCATGACGTTTTTTGCCGCCGTCAAGGGAGTACGCCGCTACTCCGCCTTTGCGCAGAGCCTGGCGGACGGCGCTTACAACAAATTTTTTAGACCCAACAGGACGACGCTTGACTGGTTATCCAGAGACGAAGCTGAAGTTGACGCCGCCATAGCCGATACGTTGCGTTGCCGGTATTGCAGCGCAGGCTTTTACCGGGATATGGCGCGCGCCCTTCAGCGTATACACCGCAAACGGAACATAGAGCGTATCAACCGCAACCTTCCAGTGTATCTGTTCTCCGGCAACGCCGATCCGGTAGGCGGCATGGGTACGGAACCCACAGCCTTGGTTGATATTTACCGTAAGATGGGCATGAAGGATATTGAGTTTGTGTTGTACCCCGGAGGGCGGCACGAACCCCTGCACGAAACCAACCGCGAAGAGGTAATGCGCAACCTCTGCATCTGGCTGGATAAACATGCCTGATGCCGCTATATGGGTATAACATGACAAAAGGGATGGATTTTGCGTTTTCGATATACAAAGGGTAAAAACGGGAAAGCGGAAAAAAAGGCTGTAGTTTATACAAAGGATGAACACAGCATAGATTCAGGCGATGTAGACGCGGACGCAGCCTATATATGTTCGCGCCTCCGTATCGAAGGGTTCGAGACTTACATAGTGGGCGGGGCTGTGCGCGACCTGATATTGGGAAACAAGCCTAAGGATTTTGACATAGCGACTGCGGCAAGCCCTGCCCGGATAAAAAGAGTATTCCGCAATTCACGGATAATAGGACGGCGTTTCAGGCTCGTTCATGTATTCTTTGGCAGTAAAATTTACGAACTTGCCACTTTTCGCTCCCTCAAAGATGGCGCGACGGGCAATACCTTCGGCACTATAGAAGAAGACGTGATGCGCCGTGATTTCTCGTTGAACGCGCTGTTCTATGACCCGGAACAGGAACTCGTGATTGATTATATAGGCGGCGTTGAAGATATACGCAAACGGATAATTCACCCTATAATACCGCTGGATAAAATTTTTACCGATGATCCCGTCCGCATGATACGCGCCGTTAAATATGCGGCTATGACGGGTTTTGAGATACCTTTCAAGTTGCGCAACAGGATTAAGGACGAGGCGCATCTGCTCGAGGCTGTCTCTCCATCGCGTTTAACCGAAGAAATCGTCAAAATAATAAACTCCTCCTGCCCCGCGGATATAGTAAAGGCGCTGGATTCCTACGGTTTATACAGGTATTTGCAGCCTAACGCCGCTCGCATGATGGAAAAAAACCGGGACTTCAGAGAGCGGTACATGAAATCGCTCATGAGCCTGACGCAAAAACCTGACGCGGGAGTCCCTGCGCTCCGGGCGCTCATAGCGGACTATGTAGAGGTAAACACAGATTGGACGGGCGCTATGCCGGAATTGTTTCGTAAAACTTTTTTCTCCGTCCGTAAGTTCATCATGCCCATGAGTCCGCAACGCATGGAACTTGGCAAGGCTCTGCGGCAGATCTTTGCCGAACACGGCATAGTTGTAAAAAAAACCCGCCCACTCTACATCAGGGGACGGGATCTTCACGAAGACAACGCCGGCAGTCCTACCTAAGCCGTATCATGATGCTTTCGGCGCGTTCCTTGTAACGGTCAGGCGACTCGAATGCCGCTTCTTCAAGATAGGCAATGGCCTCGTTGTTTTTACCCGCGCTTGCGGCGTTCACGCCAAGAGCGTACTTTACAAGCGCCGAATCCGCGCCGTACTGCAAAGCGGTAATGTAGTAAGTCTCCGCCAGGTCGAATTCATTGTTGTCGTAAGCGAGCAAGCCCAGATAGTAGTAAGCGGCATAGTGCGTCGGTTTTTGGTACAGGGCGGCAAGGAAATAGGAGGAACTGTTTTCCAAATCCCTGTCCGCATACGCCTGCTGCCCAGCCTCTATGAGTTCGACAAAAGTCTTTCTGCCCGCAATATAGCTGTTGTAATCGACGCGCATCTTTTCCAGGCTGTTCCAACTCGTCAGCCTGTTTAACACGGCCTGCGAATTTTCACCCGCGGATTTTGACGGTGAAAGCAGCATAAACGCTTCGGTTATCGCCCGGAAATAATCCCCGTTTCCTCCGCTGTTAAGGAAAAACGAGACTATGGCCCATGAAATGGGCTGAAAGTATTCCGTCATCCCGTTTACATCCGCCAAAAATACCGATTCCAGCGAAGGCTGGTACGCTCCCATGTTTTTTACCGTTTCCAGCCATGCAAGGTTTTCTTCGTAGAAGAGTTCACGGATTTCCGGGTCAAATCTCAGCGTATTAAAGTAAATGGCAAAGCCTTCCCGCATCCACGATGGCGGGTATGGGACAAACGCCCGTATAAACTGGATAAAAGCCTGATGGGGCAGCATACGCGCTTCATCCGGGGAACCTCTGTTCACAATGAGTTCCCGGCGCTCAGGCTGGCTGTAGTGCAGGTATACGGCGCCATCTCTTGTAGAACCGAGCTTTGACATCACATAACTATCGTAATCCGCTTTTTTTGCGAACGCCGTTACCCGAAGAGGTCCGGACATGGCGGCGGGATCGAAACGGAACAATCTGTTGTAAACGTCAAACCTAAGCTCCAGTTCGCGGCAAAGGGTTTCCGCGTCGTAACTACCGCCATCGGAAATAACGTTAAAATACTGATTTCTAACCTCAACCCTAATCGGACTGGTAACATCGTACTGCGCCGCTAAAGGCGCGGACAGGGCTATGGCGGACAACAAGACGCTTAAGGTTTTTTTCATTTCTTCCTCCCAGTAAGGAAATCTCTACAGGCGCATTCCCCTATAAGACGGCCTGCGTATACACTGCTTCAATAATTTTATCTATTATGATGTTGACTTCTTCAATAAGAATTCCAGTGTACTTCTCTATATTTTCGGTAACATAGCGGCGAAGTTCACTAATTTTTTTTTCCAACTCGGTTCCAAAGTCAACATCTATGGTTATGACAAGCTCGTAGCCGGTTTCCGTGTCTTTTACATTGATTTTTTTGACGTGGAAGCCGCTGTTGAATTCGTTTACGCAGTTTTTCACCATCAAACTCAAGGCTTTTCCTGAAATAACCAGTTTCTGGGGAATGGAGTACGCGGGGCGTACAAGAGATTTTTCGTGAAGCATGGGGACGGACTGTATAGGGACTTGAACCTTGGGGCGCTTTAACACGGCGATGGGCGAAAAAAATATTCCGGGGTAACCACGTTTTACCTCGACTGATGGCACGGGGATGATGTGCTTTCCTTCGACGCGCCGCGTCCTGAGCGCGGTATCTACCTCGTCCTGGGAGGCGACCTCTTCGATTTTGATGATTCTGTCAGGCAGAGGAAGCTGGAGCCGCGCCGCTATCTTGTTTACCATCTTTTCAGAAGTTCCGAGTATGAGGACGCTGGAAAATTTTTCCGTTTGTAGCTTGCGCGCCACATCATCACGGCGTTCCTTTTCATCGAATACCGCCGCCTTGACCGCCGCCATGAACGATTTTTCTTCTTTTGCCGAATGTCCG
>JAIRMY010000096.1 GCA_031258335.1 Spirochaetaceae bacterium
CTTGACGGCAGAAGAGGCAAAGGAACAGTGACCTGCGGGATGCCAGTCCTGCGTCGCTATGACGGGAGCGTGGGCGCGGGCAAAGCGGCGCGCCATCTCGTTCAAAGGGGCGGCCACCTTATCGCCGTCCGCCACGGCAAGAGCGCCGCCCGGACAAAAGTCATTCTGCACGTCAATCTCAAGCAGCGCCGATTTTTCAAAGTCTATATCCATACAGCCCCCTACCGCCACCAGCCGAACAGCATGAATACACCGGGACCGCCCGTGGCGAAGATCCCTTCAAGAATACTCAACCAGGGAAAGATTTTGCCCAGAGGCTTTATATTTAAGCCGAGCTGCAAAAAACCTTCCAGCCACAAAACCGCCCATGCCGCCCAGAGCAGACCTACGGACACCGCGCCGCCCCGCACACAGACAACGGTGCTTATAGCGGCGAAAACCACCACGCAAATACTGTACCAGCCAAACGCCCGCAAGTCCAGTTTGAACAGATAGTTTGCCGCGATAAACAGATATGTTACGCCGAACAAAAAACCGCCCGCCGCGTTGTAGTAATCAGTCAAGGCGAGGGTATCCGCCCTGAATAACCCGATGAAATTACCAATCACAAGAATAGAGCCTGTTACAAGATTGATAAAAGCCGTGCTTTTTGCGTCCCAGTTTGAGATTGCAGCGACGCCGTTCATGATTAGAGCTATGCCAACGAAGAGAAGGCAAAGACCCAAGAAACCCATATATGAACCTCCTAAGTTCTATTTGCCTTACTTCAACCACACGTTCAGTTGGTGTTAAAGAACGAATGGAAGGAAGGATATTGATATTCTAACCAGCCCCGACTATTCCCGTCAAGTGCGCTAACACACGGGACATTTTAATTGCGCCTTGACATCATCTTGTCAAAACAGGACGAAAATGATAAAAAGGCTGCTATGGATTTTACCGCGGAAGAATACAGGGAAAGACGCATAAGGTTTACCCGGACAATGAACAGCCGTTACCCTCGCTGGGAAATGGCTGTTTTTATCGATAATGTCAATCAATTTTATTTTACCGGAACCATGCAGGATGGGATACTGTTCATCCTGAGGGATGCCGCCTCTCTTGGGGGAAGCCGCCTGCTTTACGGGGTAAGGCGGAGCTTTGCCCGGGCGAAAATGGAATCGCCGCTTTTTGCGGATACACATAGACAGCTCGGAATGACCGAAGAAATAATGCCTATGGCTTCCTATCGGGACATTGCCGAAAGGTTCATCGGTGCTTTTCAACTTTCCTCGGAACCCGGTGGAGTTTATATTGAGGGCGACACTATGACGGTTGCCGTTCTTGAACGCCTGCGGAAGTATTTTCTCGTGCGGTCTCCGGCTTTTCTCGATACCGTGATCCGTACCGTGCGGAGCGTAAAATCGGAAGCCGAACTACGCCTGATCCGTATCTCCGGCGAACGTCACCGTATCCTGTTGGAAGAACGGGTCCCGGCCCTGCTCCGCGAGGGGATCAGCGAGGCGGAATTTTTGGGGGAGGTCATCGCCGAAATGTACAGGCTGGGCTATCAGGGGCTGGCGCGTTTCCACCAGACGCAGACGGAAATTTCCATCGGCCAAATCGGTTTTGGGATAAATTCCCTCTACCCCTCGCGCTTTGACGGGCCGGGCGGGATGAAGGGTGGCGGCGCCGCCGTGCCGCTGGGAGCGGGCGATACCAGGCTGAAGAAGGGGGACGCGGTTTTTGTTGACATAGCTTTCGGCATGGGGGGATACCACACCGACAAAACTCAGGTGTATTTTTTCGGCGCGGAACCGCCCGGTGAATTTAAAAAGGCGCACCAATTCTGCGTTGAAATACAAAAACGCGCGTCGGAACGCCTCGTGCCCGGGGAGATACCCTCGAAAATATACCAGGATATTATATCGTCCCTTAACGAAAGCGAACTGGACTGCTTCATGGGGGTTGACAACAGCCACCGGGTAAAATTTCTGGGACACGGAACCGGACTCAACGTTGACGATTTTCCCGTCATCGCGAAGGGATTCGACGAGCCGCTGGAGGAAAACATGGTTATCGCGCTGGAACCGAAAAAGGGAGTTAAGCGCATAGGCCTTGCTGGGGTGGAGGATACCTACATCGTAAAGCCAAACGCTTGCTGCTGTGTTACCGGTGGCGGTCGAGACATAATACGAGTATAGATTTCAGGAGGTATATTACCGTGCCCTCCCCCAAAAAAAGAAACCCCCCGGGAAAAGGAGGTGATGAAACCCGGGGGGCGAACTAAAACACAATTAAAACACCATGTTTTAGCGTTATAAAATCAATATAAGCACTTTTTTTTTAATAGTCAACTGGTACCACTCAAACCACATCTTCGCCAAACCGCCCTTCGATGTCGGCGCGGGTAACTGGATTCAGGCTGATGCACCGGACACCGTCATAAGCATCATCAAGGCACAAATCTTTTTCATAATCATACTCCTCACCTTGTTAGTTTTTCGTTTTCAGTTACCCGTTACAAGTGAGTCGCGGTTGGTTGTCCGGCGGTGGACAAAACCCGGGAGACGGCGTTTACATCGTTTACAAAACGGATACCGTTGGAAGCGACCCACAGGCGAATCCGGGTAAAAGTACGCCAGGCGTTGAGCAAACTGCCGCCCGATTTTAACAGATACGGCGGAAAGCGGCGCAGTGGCAGATGGGCATCGGGTTTTCCGTTCTTCCACTGAATCACCGGAGCAAGATTCTTTAGGTAAAAACGAAAATAACCGCCGCCCGCCGCATAGTTCTCAGTATGGCCGTTAGCCTCCACCATAAACCGTATATGCTGAGTACAGCGTATCTCTTCGCCCCAAAGCCACGCGCGAAATCCAAAATCCAAAAACTGCCAGTACGGTAGGTTGAGTTCAGTGTCAAAACCGCCCATGTTGATAAAACGCACCCTGTCGTAAACCCCCGCCGCCTCGAAAGGGTACAGCGAAGGCGTTCCTTCCTTTACAGGGATGACAGTCGCCGATTCAAACCCATTGCCGTTGAACAGCGGAACGCGGGCGCAGGGAAAAAGCTCAAAATCCGATTTTTGTATTACAGGCATGGTGCAAAGCCGTGCAATCCCCGTATTGCCTTCCCCGTTTGTTACCCGTAGACGGGATACGATACGTTCGGCGTCAAGGTTAAAAACCGGACAAAAGTCATTCCAAAGCACAAAAAAAAGCGGCGTGTCCGCCTCCAGCGCGGCGACGTTTATTTTTTGACCTATATTTACCGGTTCTTTGAACAGGATAAACCGTACAAACGGAAATAAACCGGATAATTCCTCTATATCAAAGTGTTCGCCTGAATTTTCCATGGACAGGACATAGTCAAAACCGCTTTTTTGAAGTTCCCTGAAACAGGACTTGCGGTGCATGACGCCACGGTTCATGAGGACGGCGCAAATGCCGCTGGAAGCGTTTCGTTTTCCGCCCCCCACCACGGTATACGCGGGAAGTCCGGCGTTAAAAGTTGAAGGTGTAGTACTCATCGCATTTTGAACATAACCCTTGATAGTCTTCGGCGCAGTGCCGCTCGTATAGCGCTTCTCCACGCCGCCAAATCACTTCAAGGTCTTCGGTCAATGCGTTGCCCAAAGATGCGGGGGCGCCTCTGGCGCCATCCATTGCGGCGCGGCAGACGGGTACCGTGCCGTCAAGCAGCACAGGCATATCGCGCATGAGATGCCAGCAGGGATTACGCCTTACCGGAGAAATATCAGCCGCGGAAAGGTCGGGAAGCGCGCCGCAAAACGAATCGTATTTCTGTACTATCACGTTTGCCCCTCTCTCCTTCCAATGCCTGTAAAATTTTTCTATGTCGATTTCATTTCCCTTCCGGCGCACCGCCTGAACGTATCCGTCCTTCGGGAAAGATGAGAGTATGGCGGTGGCGCTTTCTACGGCAACGCTAAAACCTTCGCCGCGCAGCTTACGGTACTCCGCCTCGTCGTTTGAATCCAGAGAAACAATCCAGGAAAGAGGCGCCATGCCATTCCTGCGGGGCGCGGCGGCAACTGATTCTGAGGCAAGAAGCTCAAACTCTCCACGCCCCCAGCCTATGCCGGAAGTTTCAACCACGAGTGAAAGCTCTGGTTTCCGTAAAACGGCTTTTATTAGCGCTATTCTTTGCGGATGGAGCGCGGTTTCACCCCATAACGACAGGTCTATCACCGCATCGCCGGAAAAATCACCGATTTTATCGAGTAAAACCGTGAAATCCTCAAGTCTTAAGTACGGAAATTCACCTCTTGAAGCCGCGTCAGCAAGCGTGAAGTCCTTGAATTCCGGGTATGGACAGAGGGAACAGCGCTGCGGACAGGCGGATGTCAGTTGAACGGGATAGAACGCGGGCAGGGTTCGGAGCAGAGCGGGCTTTTCCCTCACGATACGGGCGGCGGCCCACGAAGTTTGCTCCGCGGCAGCCAAACCCGCCTCCCAAAAGCGGCGTAGCAGCAACAGGTTACGTTTTGAAGAGGCGGCAAGGTTCAAACGGTGCTGTCTAAGGTCGTCCGGCGCAAGTTCCGTCTCAATATCAAACGCGTTTATGTCTTTTTGCAGCACGGCAAAAATCGTATCCCGTTCAACCGGCGCTTCGTTATCACCGTTTATCCTGGCAAGAATCCCGGCGGTACCCGGCGAAAGGACTTCCGGCGCAAGCCCGTCCGGCCAGCCGTCGGCGTAAGCATACTCGGCGGCATTGTCCAGCAGCCGCCGGGCAAGCGCCCCGGCAAGTTTAGCGTCAAGGAACGGCGTATCCGCCCATGCAAAGTAACTCAGGTCAAAGCCTTCTCCCGCCTTTGCGAGCGCGTACAAAAATGCTTTAACATTCCATGAGGCGGCGCGTACAAGTTCTATGCGTTCAATGCCGCCCGGAATCAGGTTTTCGTCAAAATCTTCCGGGGCCAACACGGTGATTTTTACCACTCCCGAAAAGGCCGCCGCCTTTTTCAGCGCGAGGGTAAAGGCGTTTTTGCCGTCAAAACATTTTTCAAACGCGTAGGGGCGGCAGGTCCGTCCCGCAAAAAGTATAGCGGCGGCGTTTACCCCGTTCAGGGCGTCTGCCTGTGTCCGGTATGGCTCTCTCTGCGATGTCATTATAATAATATCGGCTAAAACGAGGCTTCAGGTTAGGCGGCTCACACGCTGATTGGCGGCTTGCTCGAATTCAGTCTCCCATGTATCATACTTTATAGGGTAAAAAATGGCAAAACAAACAAAAGATGGTCATATTATTGACTTTATCTCAGGGCAAGAAGTGAAGGCAACATCCGAAGAGGTGGAGGCGGTGCAGGTTTTTGCCAAACAGTTGGTCGAGGACTACAACTATCCTAAAGCGCATATTCAGACACGACCACAATTTAGGGTGAAGTCGCGGCCGTCTGACATCAAAAAGGAGTACCCGGTTGACATTGCCGTTTTTTCTAACAACACGAAAAACGAAGATGCCGTTTACATCATCGCTGAATGTAAAAAGAAAACCAGAAAAGACGGCAAAACACAGTTGCAGGATTATCTGCGGTTTTCAAAGGCGTTTTTGGGTGTGTGGTTTAACGGCGAGGAGCGGCTTTTTTTAAGGAAAATCGAAAAAGACGGCAAGATTGAATTTGAAGAAATTCCAAACATTCCGCTGTACGGACAAAGGGTAGAAGATGTAGGCCGATTCAAAAGAAAAGACTTAAAGCCCACCCATAACTTAAAATCAACGTTCAAGGCTGTGAGGAATTATCTGGCGGCCAATAATGTCGGCGCGACAAGGGATGAAGTTCTGGCACAGCAGTTGATAAACATTATTTTTTGCAAAATCTACGATGAACGGTTTACCGCGCCCTTAGAAATGGTTACGGTCAGGGCGGGTGTCGGAGAGAAACCGGAAAATGTAAAAATAAGAATGTTAGAACTCTTTAAGAATGTAAAAAAGCGGTACAAAGAAGTTTTTGATGACAGTGACGCGATTTCGCTGGATGCTCATTCCATCGTCTATGTTGTAGGAGAATTACAAAATTACTGCCTTGTAGAAGCGGAACGCGATATTATCGCCTGCGCCTTTGAAACTTTTATCGGTCATGCCTTAAAGGGCGGGCAGGGACAGTTTTTTACGCCGAGAAATGTCGTCCGAATGATGGTTGATGTTATAAACCCGAATGAGAATGATTTAATTATTGACCCCGCCTGTGGTTCGGGTGGATTTCTCATCGAAGCGCTGCGCTTTGTCTGGAAAAAGATCGATGCGGAAGGGGAAAAGTATAACTGGAATAAAGCGGATATCCAAAAAACAAAAATCAGCTTTGCCTTGAATAATATAAACGGGATTGACAAAGATTATTTTCTTTCAAAGGTCGCCAAAGCATACATGGTTATTATCGGCGACGGGCAAAGTGGAATCTTCACCGAAGACAGTTTGGAGAGTCCAAATAATTGGCAGGATACAACAAGACAAAAAATAGGCATGGATAAATTCAGCATCCTCTTAACCAATCCTCCTTTTGGCAAAGAAATAAAAATTGCGGGCGAAGACAAATTAAAACAGTATGATTTAGCGTATAACTGGAAAAGGATGGATAGTAAATATGAAAAAACCGGTAAATTAAAAACCGAGGAATCACCGCAAATCATTTTTATTGAACGTTCCCTGCAATTCCTGAAAGACGGCGGCAGGATGGGGATCGTTCTACCTGAAACATTTTTTCATGCGCCTAATTCCAGATACGTCATGGAATATATGCGGAAAAACAATAACATAACATGGATTATTGATATACCGCACAATACGTTTCGTCCGCACAATAACGCGAAGTGTATCATCATTATTTTGGAAAAAAACACCCCGCAAAAACCGGTGGTCAACATGGCGGTTGCCGAAGAGATGGGACACAATCATCAGGGGAAAGAAATTTACCGCTGGAATTATGAAACAAAATCAATAGATGAAACTGAATTATGGGATGATATTCCTCTTATATTAAATGAATTCAGGAAAAATAAATTCACCAAATACTGCTTCAAAACCGAATACAAAGACTGCGCCGGTAACGGTGTTTTTGTTCCGCGATATTACTGGAAGAACAGGACCAATGAGATAGAAGAAATCGCGACAAGAGATAATCTTATCTTGGTTCCGGTAAACCGGCTTATTGAAGAAAAGGTGATAGCCTTTTTTGACGGTCATGGTTCGCCGCCAGCTGAATACAAGGGTATGGGTGAATATCCGTATATCCGGGTGAAGGATATTGTGAATTGGGAAATTTACAAGGACCCGACCGCGAAGATTCCGGAAAATATATACAAACTGTATCAGGATGAAAAAAAACAACTGCATGAAAAAGACATTGTGTATGTCAGAAGGGGCAGTTATCGAATAGGCAGCGTCGCCATGGTTTCGCCCTACGATACCGAAGTTTTACTCACTAGAGAAATACTGGTGTTACGTATCGCCGGCAAAAATAACGAATACGGACTCACCCCATACTACCTATTATACCTGCTTTCTCACGCTTTGACATCAATGCAGTCTTTTAACAAGGTTTTGATTGAAACGACATTGCCCAATATTGGGGACAGGTGGCGGGAGATAAGACTGCCTATATCGAAAGACGAGGCGGAAAGAAAAAGGATTTCCGAGAGGATAAGAAGCGTCATCGAGAGCAAATGGGACGCGATAAGAAAGATTGAAGGGTTAAAAGATGATTTTGGAGAAATAACAACGTAAAAGGCAGAGTATTACCAGAGTGGCGGCGACAGTGAATGGGGAAATTTCTAGAGATACAATATTCTATTTTAATGAAATTAAGTGCTTGCCGGCATCGGGTGAAATACCAATGAAATTAATATCAAATTTTAAAGAAGGTTCCGCAATGCCGCTTGCGTTGTGGAGTCTAAATGAGATTTCCCAACCGCCGCTAAATTTAACTATTAAAGTATTTGCCGAACCGTTAGGACGAATAATATTTTCAATTCTATCTGGTATTTTCCATTTTTTGCCATAAGAGAGCGTACCGTACAAATTTACGCTTTGAATAGAAACTTCTTTTTCTTTTACATATAGTTCAATTTTATAAAAATCATATTTACCTAATAGGTACTTAAAAAGGTTTTCTACAAAAATCACTTTATGTTCGTAGTAAAGCCAGTTCATCTCATCTTGAAACGCCGTCAATATTGGGAGATAAATTTGAGAATCCTTCATCGTTATTTGTTCCCAACGTTTCCTTTCATGTTTTAATTTATCAAGATGCGCGAATATTGGAGAGACTGTATCGAAATATTGATTTCTACAAGGGAAACCTGTCCAAACCTTACCAAAATCAAGTTTAGCGGACAACCTTGGGTGTTTTATCGCCGCATGGTTCACCTTTGCCGATATTCCAATTTCACAGCTTCCAGTATTGATAATTACATCCCGCACATCACCTGAAATGCCTGCGGTATCATCTTGCAAACGTATATTTGTACATTTTTCCACATTGACGTCATAAGCCGGCAAAAACATCGCAATTTCATTTCCGGCGCGTTTAAACAAAAGTTTTTTCTCCTTGTTTTGTAAATCAAAGCAAGATTTTGCTATATCATGCGCTTTGTTTTTTACCAGCATCGCGCCGTTACGGAGAGAAAATACTTCTCCAAAAGATTCGGCGATAGCATATTCAAATGCCTTGCCATTTTGCATTTGAGAGCCGGACAGCCCGCTCATATTTTCTCCTGACGGCAATCGTCTACAAATCTTTACTTAAAATAATCAGTTCATTGGACTTTTTATTATTGCCCATACCATAAGTCCACTCCGGTTTAATAATGCGGTGTCCTTGATACATCTTGCGTATTTCAGGACTATCATTATAGGAGAGCACCCAGCCGCTTCGCGCTTTCAATAATTCACAAAGCGCATCATGATTAAAATCAATGTGTTTATCACCTCTAATCCCGTATAGTTTTTGTTCACTGAGATATGGAGGGTCGCAGTATAAAAAATCGTTTCTATGTCTAGGTATACTTTGTGTGAAATCCGCTAATTTAACCGTAAAATTATCAATTTTAAAATCTTCTATTCTTTGTATGCTGCTTATTGTAAAACGCGGATGGCCTGGGGACATTCCGCCTGATAGAGTCGTGCCGGAAAATGAAGATCGGTTTATAGCATAAAAGCGTGCGGCAATTTCAATTCTATCGTTTATTGAAAAAAAACTCTTTTGTAAATTATAAAACATTGTGGAGGACAACTTATAATAGTTTTTAACTTTTGTTGCTAAGGTCGCGGGGTCGTTCAGTAATTCCTGCCAAAATATTACAAGCGGCTCAAAATTGTCGTAGCAGAAGACCCGCGTTCCCTTGCTTGCCAATTCAAGTTCTATAGAGGCGCCGCCGGCAAAAGGCGAACAGATAGTTTCTGGATTTCCAATGTAGTTTTCAATTATGTATGCGGCGGCGCGGGTCTTACCGCCAGGGTAGCGTAACGGCGATCTTGCCGTTTTTACAATATTGGTAGAACTGCCAGCGGAAACGCGAACTTTCGCCGCCTTTTTTTGCAGTTTCAGCTTACTTGGTTTAAACAAAACCGCCGCACCCATTTTATCCTCACAATATTTAAGCAAATCCAAACCGCGTATTAAAACAACCCTATTTTAGAGAGAAATAATTGTCAAGCCGTCTGTCGAAGGCAGAAGCCGAAGCCCGCTTTCGGGCCGCCGGCGGGCGCTGGCAACGCCACCAGCCGCGTATGTAGGGCAGTTCCAAAGGCGATAGCCTTTGGCCCGGTAGATGAGAATGACACGGTAGTCAAAACCTCCACCCGCCCTTTCCACGCTGAAGGCAGAAGCCGAAAGCGGCCTTCGGGCCGCTAGCGCGGAGCGCCTTTAAACCCACTGGTGGGCGCTAGCGCGGAGCGCCTTTAAACCGGCTGGCCGGCTAGGCTGTTTTTTCCAGCAGGCGTAAAACTTTTTGCGGGCAGACATCCACGCAAGTACCGCAAGAAGTGCATTTGCCGTAGTCTATGACGGGGATGCCGTTTTCCAGCGTTACCGCCTGTTCCGGGCATTTTTTGACGCAGGCAGTGCATTTGCCGCAGCCTGTCTTGCAGGTTTTTTTCACCATGGGCTTAATCGTGTTGCGGTTGTTGCAAAAGGCAAACGCGCCCTTCTGCCCCTTGTCTACGACACGTATGATGCCCTGCGGACATTCGGTTACGCAGACCCTACAGCCTTTGCATTTATCCGCGTCAACCACCGGGATGCCGTTTGCGCCCATCTCAAGAGCGCCGAATTTACACGCTTTTACGCAGTCGCCGAAACCCATGCAGCCCCAGGAGCAGAGCTTTGTGCCGCCCGCGCTTATCTTAGCGCCCCGGCAGGTTTGCAGGCCGGTGTATATCCCCTTGGGCAGCGCGAATTCGGGAGTACCTTGGCAGGCGGTAATTGCGACAACGGGTTTGGAATCGGCGCTGCCGCCGACAAGCGCGGCGCGTTTCTTTGTCGATTCGGCGTCCGAGACGGTACACTTATCCGGCGCGGCTTCGCGGGCGGCTACTGCCGCGGCAAAGCCGTCGCAACCGGCGAAGCCGCACGCGCCGCAGTTGGCGCCGGGCAGGGTCTCGCGGATGAGTCCTATGAGCACGTCAGTTTCGACATGAAATACTTTTCTAAAGATGCCGAGCAGAACGCCCAAAACAAGGGCAAGAGCCGCGGCAAATATCGCGGTTAATAAAATTATATTCATACTATCCTCACTTCACCAGGCCGGAAAAGCCCATGAAAGCCATGGACATAAGCGCGGCGGACGCAAAAAGTATAGGCGTACCGTTCAAGAAAGCCGGAATAGGGCTTGTACGGATACGCTTGCGGATTCCGGCAAGCAGGAGCAGCGCCAACAGGAATCCCACGGCGACGCCCGCGGCGTATACAACCGATTCGCCATAGTTGTAGCCAAACGAAATCGCGTTAAACGTCGCGCCGAGTATCGCGCAGTTTGTCGTTATCAGCGCAAGGTATATCCCCATAGAGCTGTACAGGCCGGGTATCATCTTTTTCAAGAAGAATTCGACAAGCTGTACCAAAGAGG
>JAIRMY010000186.1 GCA_031258335.1 Spirochaetaceae bacterium
GGGTAAAGCAGATTTTTTGCGTTACCCATCTTGCCGTTATCGCGTGCAGGGCTGATAATCATTTTACCGTGAAAAAAATCGGGAAAGACGGCAGGACTATCACATCTGTCAGCCGGCTCTCAGGCGCTGAACGGCGTAACGAGATAGCGCGTATGCTTTCAGGGGACAAAGGCGGGACGGCGCTTGCCCATGCCTGTGAACTATTGGAGAAGTATGGGGTGAAGAATCGTGTTAAAGAATAACAATTCCGAAAAACAGCAGCATTACTTGAAAAAAACCGCGCCATTCGAGGCGAATATAAAAGAAATACTAAAAAATGAAGACGCAATCATGGCGGAATGTCGCGCCGAACCGTCGTCGGCGGCAATAAAGCTGTTTTTTTTATCGGAGCGTATGCTTGACGCCGCGTCAAATTACCTTGTGATCAACGGGATAGGGCAGGCGGTATTAAACATGAAGGACGAGAATGCGCTTGGTGAAGCTAAGAAATCAGTTTCCAAGGCGTTGATATATTTAGAAAATATTGTTACAGGAAAGGTTGATGCGCCGTTTTCGGAGTACGCGGAAGCGCTTGCCGAGTTGGAATCGGTTGACACTGCGAGACGCTGTTTCATTGTAAAAAAAATAGGCCTTACCATTTCTCTTTTGAAAATTGCTTACGGGGATAATTCAAAATGGAGATGGGTTTTTGTAGATATGGAAGGACACAGCGCGGCTGTGGCAAAGAATCTGCTCGACCTGAAAAAATTGCAGGTGAATAGCGATCCTTCTTCGCCCGATTATGAGCCGCTTCTGTACCATACGCGCTTTGTAAAAAAAATGTTGTCAAATGCCGCCGACAGGTTCCATTCCAGGTATGTAATTGCGGCAAAACGCCAGGAAGATGTTTTGAAGGCGGGAAATTTTCTTAACGCCCTTCGAAGCCTGCATATTATCCTTAACGAGCGTGACGAGGCGGAAAAAGTAAAAAAGAAGTACGACAGTTGGTTTGGCACGTTGGAAAGCGAACTGAAGAAATCCGCCGCCAAAAGTTAGTATGGAAAAAACAAAAACAACGGGTGGTATTCTAAAAGAATTCAAAACCCTAAAGCCTTTTTTTTATAAATACCGTTTCAGGTATATAGCCGGTTTTATATGCCTTTTTGTCATTGACGCGGCTCAGCTTTTTATTCCGCAGTTTACAAAGCGGGCTGTCAACTTAATTTCACAGGGTGAATTTATTTGGCTGAACATATTCAAGCTATGTCTTGCCATGATAGCGGCGATGGCGGTAATCTCTTTCGGGCGTTTTCTATGGCGGCTTTTTATTCACGGCTCCTCACGGCGCATCGAATCGGAACTGCGTCAAAAATTATTTGACCACCTTTTAACGCTTTCGTGGGATTTCTTTCAAAAAAATAAAATCGGAGATCTCATCACCCGTTCTACAAGCGACCTCAGCGCTGTAAGGATGGCGATAGGCTGGGGTCTTGTTGCCGGACTTGACGGCACGGTAATGGCGCTTTCAATCATCATAATAATTTTTTTAGAGGATGCGGGAACCGCGGTTTTTGCCGTGTTGCCGCTGCCGTTCATAACGCTGCTGATAATATTTTTTGGCAGGGCGGTAGGACGGCGCTTCAAACGAGCGCAGGAGGCAAATTCCGCGTTAAGTGAAACCGTGCAGGAAACATTCGCCGGTATTCGCGTGGTAAAATCATTCGTAAAAGAATCGTGGTTCATAAAACGTTTTGCGGAAAACAACGATGATTACCGCGATGCGAATATGTCCGTAGTAAGACTGCACGGTTTTTTCATGCCGCTAATTTCATTCCTCGCGGGTTTCACGTCGCTCATAGTGCTGTTTGCCGGTGGGCGGCGCGTCGTGCTCGGACTCATGACGGCGGGCGACATGGTGGCGCTTTTCAGCTACATCAATATGCTGATTTGGCCTATGCTGGGCGCCGGTTTTACTGTGAACATAGTACAGCGCGGCGCGGTCTCACTGGTGCGCATAAATGAAATCCTTAACACCGAGCCATCGATTAAAAATTCACAAAAAAATCCGCAAAAGAATCTACATATCGAATTTGATAATGAAGCGGAAAGAGTTACTACGGAGGCGCAAGCCTTTGGTCCGGAAAACATAATCGAGATAAAAAATCTATCGTTCTCATACGGCGGTGGCAAAGATGTTTTGCGTAACATCAGCCTCACCGTAAAAAAAGGGGCGACTCTCGGTTTACTTGGGCGAACAGGCGCGGGAAAATCAACGCTGGTAAAACTACTGCCGCGTATGCTCGACCCGCCTCCAGAAACTGTTTTTGTAAAGGGGCGCGATATACGCCGCTGGAACATTGAGGCGCTGCGTTCAATATTCGGCGTGAGCCCCCAGGACAGTTTTGTATTTTCAGACTCGATAAAGAACAACATCGTATACGGCATGAACGACGCGGATGGCGGCCTCATAGAAACTATATGCGGTATTTCAGCGCTGGACCGCGACATTGAATCTTTTTCGAGCGGAAAGGAAACGCTGATAGGCGAGCGCGGACTCACGCTGTCGGGCGGCCAGAAGCAGCGACTTTCCATAGCGCGCGCCATGATAATAGATTCTGAAATACTAATCCTTGACGATTCGCTTTCCGCCGTTGACGCTGAAACGGAAAAACGAATTGTAAAAAACATATACGAAGCGCGCAAAGGTAAAACGACAATAATTATTTCACACCGCGTATCCGCCTTCGCAAACGCGGATTACGCCGCCGTTCTTGACGGAGGTGTAATTTCCGAATACGGAACTCCCTCGGAATTAATTGAAAGCGGCGGGTACTACGCGAAAACCGCCGCGCTCCAGCGCTTGTACGAATGAGGATATCCCGCGCTTGTTATTTTTTTACACGCTTCCTTACATAGGGCTTATCCGTTGCCCGACCGCCGTCATGTCAATAACGAGCGATTACTTCACCCTTTTTGGGTAAAGCGTGGAAAAACAAAAAATGACGAGGCGCATCCCAGCCCGGGTGTGGCTTGACAACCACTTGACATATTTTGCAAAATTCTGTAAAAGATTAACAGGGGAGAATTATAATGAACGATTGGGACCCAAGATAGAGAAAGCAAAAGAAGATTATCCGGATCAAATATGGATGCACGGTGATGCCGAAAATATTACTGACGACAAAAAATATACGCTTGTATTTTCAAACGCCGCCATTCAATGGATGGACAATAATACACGCCCTACGGAACTTTGCGGAACAATGCCTTTGCCTCGGTTTCACGTCCGGTTTTTTGGGCAAGGATGGCCATGTTTGAAATGATTTTTGTGTTTTCGCCGTCCAGTGAGAGCGCCTTTTCCAGTTCGCGCCGAGCCGCGTCATGGTCGCCGGTCTCCATGAGGCATATGGCAAGCTCGTTGTACGTGTCGGCGCAGCCGCCGCCTGCTTCCGCAGCCTTGCGGAAGCAGGCTATAGCATCCTTCCAGCGTTTAAGCCGGCGTAAGGCCCAGCCAAGCATGAACCAGCCGTTCCATGAATCGGGATTCCGTTCCAGAAATTTACGGAGCCTTTTCATGCCGGATTCTTCTTTCCCGCCCGATATTAGGCGGTACGCGGCGCTGTAATCCTTGTCCACGCGGGCAGCGCTTGCTTCGGCAAGCGCTGCCTCCAACATGACAACCTCATCCGAACCAGGGAAAAGCCCATTGAGCGCGGTTATGATTTCACGCGCCGTGCCGTATGAGCCGGTTTTAAGATGGACTAGCGCGGCGTTCTTGAATTCCGCCAGTATATCGGGTTTGAACGCAAGCACAAAACGGCGGTAATAGGCGGAAATTCCATTTTCCCCTTTGTTTTCCTGAGTAAACCGGCATATCATCCGAATCATACCGGCGATGATCATTTCTATCGTTAAATTTTCAAGCGCGGCAAGCCCTTGCGCCGCAGTACAGTCCTCGGCGGGAAGTTCCACAGGTATAGGGATTGCCGTGTCTATTGAAAACCCCGCCGCCCGGACCTTCACTGCGACATACTCCGGTACCGGTAAAAAAACTATTTTAGTTTGGGTGGCGGGATTCTCATCCTCCATAGAACATCAACCGGGGGACGAGTCTGTTTCTGCCGTGGGGTCATCCGCCGGCTGGGGCGGAGCGGCGTCTACCGGCTGGGCTGCCTCTGAGACGGGAGGCGCCAGTCTTGAATCTGGTCTTACCGTACTAAGATAATCGTTTAAGCGCACTTTATAAACCATAGGCACGGTATCAGTGTAGATCATATTTACCAAGACCATATCGCCGCGATCGGCAATATTTTCAACATTCTGAATTTTCCCGGAAATGTCATAATTTTCGGCGGGTTCATCAAAATTAAATTTTATGACGGCTTGTTTGCCTATAAGAAATTTTGAAATCCCAACCATGGCAAGCCTTGCCCCGTTGAATGAAATATCCCGCACTAAACAGCGCCGCGGTACGCCTTCCACCGCAACGCCTACCGCCTTATCGCTAAAACGCAGTTTTCGCAAAGTGTCCGGCGTTATGACTATGCGCTCATTTTTCCGTTTGGAAAAACTGACGTTTGCTTCAAGAATTCTTCCTACTATTTCGATAAGGTCATCCGGTGGGCGCTGGGAAAACCGCAGCGTAAACATGGACATATCGGCGCCTCCGGCATAAGGCGCGAAACCTATCATTCGCGTAGTTACCAAAAAAGCCACCTGTTCCCCGCCTGCCGGCTGCTTAAAACAGAATTTGATGCTTACCGAATTATTCGATTCCTTTAACTTCTCTATCAGACCCGATTTATTGCTGGCGACAACCTTTGCCTCTTCAAAACTCGTTGACCAGACAAAACACGGGTAAAAATCCGACGCGCATTTCAGGATAACTTGTTTGGCTTGTAAACCGGTTACCTGAATAACCTCTTTGTTGAAGGTTATAGGGATGCTCTTAAATTCATCATAGTAATCCTGTAACTTTTGACGTGGTAACATTCCCATACTCCCTTAAAGGTACCGCACAATAGGCAAAATGTAAAGTACTTACGCTACGCGATTGAAAATTGATAGTTGAAAATGAACGTGGCTTCTGATTTGTCCGTGTTATCCCCTCATTGTCCAGCGTCCGCTGTCCGTTGTTTAATTTTCCATTTATCATTTTCAATTCCCCGCAGGGCGGGGTTAGCCGGTGCTAATGAAAATGCCTGTTTTTGCCGATATTGGGGCATGAAGGTTCTAAAATTCGGTTTAGCTGTATTAGTTTTTTTTGCCGTTTCATGTAGTTCCGCGCCCGAATACCAGCCTGTACGGTTTCCTTCGGAACCAAACGCCGGAACGCCGCCTGCTCCGGAGACGGCAAAGGTACAAGGGATTCCGGCGTCTCCTGAACAGATACTCGGACGCGGTACAATCAAAACTGAAAAACTCGCCGAATTTCTACTGATGGTAAACCCTGAAATAGAAGTACCTTTTGCCTATGATTTTGCCAAACTCTATGTGGAAGAAGCCGCCGCCGAAGGGGTAAACCACGATGTAGCGTTTTCACAGATGTGCCTTGAAACCGGCTTTCTTTCTTTCGGCGGTCTTGTAAAGCCGGACATGAATAACTACTGCGGTTTAGGGGCTATAGGCCCGGGGCAGGAGGGGGAAAGTTTTCCGTCTCCGCAGATAGGGATACGCGCCCAGATTCAACACCTAAAGGCCTACGCCACAGAAGAACCGCCAAAACAGGAACTCGTAGATCCGCGTTACCGCTGGGTACGTTACGGTTCCGCCCCGACAATTTACGGCCTTGCCGGTTCATGGGCCGTCGATAAAGATTACGGCAAAAAAATCAAAAACATTCTTGACAATCTATACGCCGTAGCGTACGGGTCTTAATGCGTTGTCCGTGAAACCGCACCACGCCGTTCTCCTTTTGACCCTTTGTTTCGCCGCCTGCGCCACGAAACCGCTTGCCTTTATCGAAGCGTATGACTCCTACGCTTACGACAGTATTGTTATTTCCAGCATAGATGACTTTGAAGATCTAATTAAAAAAAATAAAATTGATACGGTATTTTATACCGATGAATATTTTATTGTGCAGATAGGTTCCGTGTTTTACTCCCACATATCACGCGGTTACAAGAGTTTTCGTGAGTACCGCGAAGGCAAACTGGAAAAGCCTGAGTCCTGGTCTATCTTTAAGCCGGGCTATTCGCAGTGATTTTTCCGCGCGTGGCTTTACAATTAATCCGGTTTACTACAGAATAGCGGGAAGACACCAAAAACATGGAGGATAAATTTATGAAAGTTATCGCGTTTAACGGCAGCCCGCATGAAAATGGCGCGTCCAACAAGGGAATCCTTACCGTAATGTCGGAACTGGAAAAAGAAGGGATATGCGGTGAAATTCTGCACATAGGGGACAAAAACATACAGGGCTGCGTCGCCTGCCGTGCCTGCTACAAAATAAAA
>JAIRMY010000208.1 GCA_031258335.1 Spirochaetaceae bacterium
CTGTAATGCCTGAGCCGGGAAAGTATAGTAGGCAACAGCGCCTTAGGCTTAGACGTACAGAGTATTATCGCGCTTGTTAGAGGCGGCTCTTCCAAAATTTTTAACAGTGAGTTACGCGCTGCATCCTGCATACGGTCGGCGTTTTCGATAACCAGCAGTTTACGCCTGCCCGAAGGCGCTATACGCAGCCAGTATGCGGCGTTTCTTATATGAGAAACAGGAATTGCGCCGGCTATTCCCTCGGCTTCGAGTCTTTGCGCCTGTTTAAGCGCCGCGTCGCAGAGCTTGGTAATCTTGTCATTTTTTTCATCACCGGCTTCGCCGCCGTACAAAAAATTTAACTCCTCCAACGTTTCGTTCAGCGTTTCAAGCAGGCTGTTGTATTTACTGACTTTTGGGTCATCCGCCAATAATACAGGCGAAAATCTGATTAAAAGTTTACGGACGGCGCGTAAAAACAAAGTTCTGGAAGATAAGACCGTCGTATCACGGAGCAGGGCGGCGCGGGCTGCGGCTATCTCTTGGGAAAAAGGGCGCGGACCTGTTACAACGATGTCCTCGTGCGAAAGGAGGCGGTGCAGGGCGCAGGCATGGCAGCGGCAGTTCCACGGCGCTCCGTCCGTTTCGCATGAAAAGGCGCGTCCTATTTCAAGCGCCGCCGTCCCCTTTCCCGATGCGGGCAGCCCCTCAAAAAGCATGGCCGGGGCAAGCGTATTGTCAAGAATGTCGGACAGCAAACGTGCGGTAACAGGCTGGGCTATAATGTTTTCAAACAATTACCGTTCCTCCGTGTCTATACCGTCCACATCTTTCCCGTCCGCCGGTGTAATCAAAGGCGGATTTTTACGCATCTCATACGCCGATTCAATATTACCGGGTAAAAATCTATCGTAAACGCTGTTTTTTAAAACCGCGCCGCCGTCAAAGAGCGGCTGAATGTTTATCACAAATATAACAAGCGCAACGGCGAGAAGCCCCTCCAAAATACCAAACAGTACGCCCAAAAAATGATCCAGCCCCCCAAGTTTTATTCTATTAACAATATCTTTTAGTATAAAAGTAATAATTTTATCCACTATGAACACAATCAAAAATAATCCGGCAAACGCCAAAACTTCCGGCAGTATTTTTACATCTTCTAATATTTTTGTCCGCACAAAGGTGGCGCCTTCGTTGTAAAAGTTGATGGCAAAGAGCAGTCCGAGTATCAGCCACGCAACGCCAAAGAGTTCTTCCACAAAACCGCGCAGGGCGGACCTCACGGTAATAATCAATATCAACATGGTAAAGGCAATATCAACAGGAGCGTATATCACAGGTCTTCTCCCAGGACTTCGTTCAGGATATGCCGCGCTATCACCGGAGCGCCGCGCACCGTTCCAACCTGCGCCGCAACCGCTGCCATCGCGGTCAACCGGCCTCTGTCTTTCGCCAACTCGTCCAGCAAAGCAACAAATTCTTCGGCGGACGGTCGTATCAGCACACGCGCCGCCCCCTTTTTTTCAAAGAATTTGGCGTTTTCAACTTGGTCGCCCCTAGTCGCTTCCCCGCTCAGCGGTATGAGCGCCATAGGCTTCCCGGCGGCGGCGCATTCCCAAAGAGTCCCCGCCCCGGCCCTCCCAGCCACGAGAGATGCGGCGGCAAGCACATCAGGCATCTCGTTCATAATATACGGTATCCGTATATAAGGTCCGCTCAATTCTCCCCCTGTGGGCGGGGCTTCATCTTGATCCATGCCGGTCTGATGAACGACAAAAAAATTTTTTGTCAATTTATCAATGCTGGATTCTACAAGATCGTTTATCTCTTTTGCCCCCTGACTCCCGCCCAAGACCAGCAGTACCCTTTCATCCGCCGGAATACCAAGAAAAGAACGTCCCTTTTCTGGATTCGCGGCATAGAATTCTTCCCTTATGGGATTGCCGCTTAAAACTATTTTTTCCTCGTATTTTTTGGGAAAGAATGAAGCGGTTTGATTATATGAGACAAAAATTTTTTTGGCGAAACGCGCGTTGATTTTCGTGGCAAGCCCCGGGGTAAAATCCGATTCGTGGGTAAACACCGGAATACCCAGTACAAACGCGGCGGCGGCGGGCGGTACACTGGTGAAGCCGCCTTTGGAAAAAAGCAACGCCGGCCTATATTTTCTCAACAACAGAAGCGATGAAAAAAAACCGGCTATGATTCTGAAAATATCGGTGAAATTTCTAAACGAAAAATACCGCCTGAGTTTGCCGCTGCTGATTTCAAGGAATTCTATTCCCGCGTTTTCGACAATGAGGCGGTCGGATTTATTTTTGGATCCCAGCCAGATGATTCTACAGCGGTGCATATCCATGAGGGCCTGTGCGACTGCCAGTCCGGGATAAATATGCCCCCCTGTCCCGCCTCCGGTAAACGCGATTACAATCTTTGCAGCATCATTGCCACTCATATTTGTTTTAGTTCTTTGAGGCGGGAGATACATATATCACCGGCAACGGCAATATCTTCGGCGCTGAACGCCAAAGGAAAATTATCGTCAAAAAGAATCTGCGCCTTTGCGGGAAACTCATCATCGCCTTTCCAGATTATTATACTCATAAATATTCCGTTCAAAAATTCAAAACGCCATCCGCATTCTTTGCCTGCGATGTTTTCCGCGTTCAACTGTTTATGTCTTTCAAATATTTCGGAAAAACTCTCAGGGTCGCCGCCGAACATACGCTCGACACGCTTGATGCAGCGTCCTTCAAAATTGCGGAAGTACAGATTTCCCCAGGGAATTTCACTGTACGAAAGCTGCCTGCCGCCCGGCGCGGTCCAGCGCCCCTTGCAAAGGTAACGCAGTACAAGGACGCGGACGGCCTCATCACGGATAAGGCTCCCCGCCTCCCCGCGTAGTTCAAAGTCTGGAAAATCGGCGATGTACTCCGTTCCCATGAGCCGCAACGAAAAACCGCCGCCTGTAAAACGCAGGTTACACCTCGCGGCGGTTTCCAGCGGATCAAGCTCCCGGTAAACCCCGGAGTAATGCGTGTCCGCCCGCTCTTTCCAATCTTTTGGGCTGCTTATAGGCTGTGGCATGAGGATAAGCCTATACCTTACACTGGCGTTTTTCAAGGGGAGGCGGGAAAATCTCAGCAATTATACTTTTATGAGGTGGGGGAAGTCAGGGAATTGATAGAAACGGCGGAGTATGAAGTCCGCGCAAAGAAACGGGAACAGGATTTCAGCAGGAATCGTAAAATGCCGTTCAAAAAGCTGATGTGGTTTATGCTCAACATCGTACATGAGTCAGCAGGCATACAGTCTGGCTCGGAAAAAAGAAAAGTGGGAAGCATTTCAGGAATTGTTCCGAGCGAGCGTGAGGGGAAGCTATAACGAGGAATTGAAGGACAGGCGTGGGTATCTTTTGCTTGAGATAGATGGGAGCCACATCTTGCTGCCGCCGGATGACGCTCTAAGAGAGTATTACGGGGCGACCGGGCACGAGAATAGCGCCGCGACCGCGCGGGCGTCAGCGCTGTACGATATGCTGACGCTTTTCTTACCACATCTTTCATTTTTTTCTCCTCCTATGTCAACTTTACACCAGGACACGACAAGACTCTCCATTTTCCATTTTCAATTCTCTGTAGGGGGGCGGGCGTGCCGATATAGAAGGTAGGGGGTTTTTGAGAATGGGGGAGTGGAAAAATATTCTTCTAGTTGGTTGTTTGATCTATCTTTTGAGCTTTTTGACACCGGGCCTTATGGGAACGGATGGGGTGAAATTTAAGGCGCAAACTGGTGAGCCTTATATCATGGTGGAGCGTTCTGATTTTTCGCGGTACGACAACGGGAAGTATTTGGGGCATGTTTACCGCGAGGCGCGGGCGGCTATCAACCCGTCCGGTACGGAGAGCGACGGGTCTACACGGTACAAGGGGAGTTTCATCGTGATGGAAGAGACGCGGAGGGATATGAGGCAAAGCGCGCGGGCGGTGAACGCCGTGGTGTCCGTGAATTTTACGCTGAACGCCGAGGGTGCGATGCGGATTAGCGATGACATGGGTTTTCCCGCAGTACGCAACTTTCCTGTTTACCGGCAGACCGGCGTAACCGAGGGGGCTACATGGAGGGCGGAAGGACAGAGGGCGCTTGACCCGCTCAACGAGGGGAGGACGGTGATTGCCCCGTTCACGGCGGTGTACGAGTACAAAGGGGTAGAGGACTACAAGGGCGTACAGGTTCACCGCATAGAGGCGAGCTACAGGTCGGACGCCAATTTTTCGGCGGCTGACTCGCTGCCGGGCGCGGCGTACACAGAGGGTGCTGTTCTGACAAATTTAGAGGGGAGGCACGATGTTACGATACTGGTTGCTGTCGAAAACGGGATGATGTTGCTCTCGCGGGACAATCTGGACGAGACTTTTTCGTGGAATGACGGCAAGAGCGTAAGGTTTAGGGGTTTTACCCTCTGCTTCGCGCGGGGTATAAGTCCTGTTGACGGTGGAAAAATCGAGGAAAACATAGGGGATACTGCCGGGCTGGAACTGGAGGCTGTTGATGCCGGGCTGCGCCTTTCGATAAGCGGGCTTCAATTCAAAAGCGATTCAGAGGAACTGCTCCCCTCCGAGACGGGACGTCTGGACCGTATAGCCGCCTCGCTTGCCGGCATAGAGGGCAGAACATTTCTTGTCGAGGGGCACACCGCCGCCACGGGGAGGCCGGATGCCGAGTTGAAGCTGTCCATAGAACGGGCAAAATGTATTGTTGACCAGCTTGCGGCGCGGGGAATTCCGCAGGGGCGTTTCATATACAAGGGCTGGGGCGGCGCGAAACCGGTTGGGGATGACTCCACAGAAGAGGGACGGGTGATGAACCGCCGCGTCGAGATTACCATACTCGATTGACCGGTTGAAATTCCCCCTAGCATATACCCCGCAAAATTGGTATACTTTTAACATTGATGGAATTTTCAACACTTGCCATACACGAGGGTCTGAAAAAGGGACTTGCCGAGGCGAATTTTATCACCGCCATGCCTGTTCAGGCGCAGGTTATTAGTAGCGCGTTCAGCGGGCGTGATTTGTACGTACAGTCGCAGACAGGCACCGGTAAAACGCTTGCCTATCTTATCGTAATTATGCAGAGGCTCATAACGGAGCCCGCCCTGGCCGGGCGTAAGGCGTTAATAATGGTTCCCACGCGGGAGTTGGCGGTACAGGTCGAGGAGGAGGCCCAGCTTTTGGGTAAGTACCTTCCGTTCAAAACAGGTTCTTTTTACGGCGGAGTCGGTTATGGCGTACAGCAGCGGACGCTGAAAGACGACGCGCAGATCCTGGTCGGTACGCCGGGGCGCGTACTCGATCTTAACGCTTCCGGTTATATGAATCTCATGGGTATAGCGTTTCTCGTCCTGGACGAGGCGGACAGGATGTT
>JAIRMY010000252.1 GCA_031258335.1 Spirochaetaceae bacterium
CGGAAATCGGCGGAATTACGGGGATTTTAGCCCCTAAATGAGCCGATTGGAGCGAATGGGGGCGTTAGCCCCCTTTGTTAAAGCACTAGAGAACAAGAAAAAGTTCTGAAATCGCTCTACGCCTGAATAGTTACATAATTTATTTGTTTTGATTCCAAATGTTCCTGCTAACTCATGCATCGTTTTATCAAATGTATAAAGAACAATATCTACATTATTAATTTCTCGAAATTTATTGCGGTTGCTATGTGTATTGCATCCAATGATCTGCATTTAGATAATTCCTTCTTTAAATATATTTCCCGTTCTATTTTCGTGCCAACAATCCTATAATTTACTTCATTTAGATATTCATCCAATATTTTGAACTTTTCTATTAGCCAATTGGCATATAATTTGTTCTTATAGTATTCATAAGCCCTTCTTAAACTCACTACTGTTTCTATTCGTAACAATATTGAGCTAACCCTTATGGATGAATTCTGCCAATATTCATAGGCTTCTTTTTTTCGTGCCTCCTCAAGTAATATTGCCAAAACCATTGATGAATCAAAATAAGATAATGTCATAGTCTGTCTGCCCGCGTCTCATTATATATTTTTTCCCAATCAATTTTTTCGTTTGTCTCAGGCAATTTTACACATGATTTGTTTCTTTTTGCAAGAATAATCTCCCCCTCTTTGCTTAATTTTTCCAATTCTTTTTCGATTAGAGATATACTATCTTTTTTATCTTGGACAGGGACAGATATTTCCGCTATAATTTTATTATGTTCCGTAATAATTACTCTTTCCCCATTTTTAACATACTGAATATATTGAGAAAGTTGATTCTTCAAATCCCTGACACCGACCACATTAGCATAATACTATCCTCGTCATTATAGCCTTTTTTCAAGAGATTGCGGGGCGCATTGAGGCGGCGGCTCCGCGCCCGCCAACGGGTTTAAAGCCCGCTTCGCGGCTTGTGGCGGGGCGCTTCGTCAGAATTGCTCCAGCAACGTTACGCCGCTCTCTCTTATGATTTTTAATCCGGCGTCAGGATCGTTCAGCTTGAACAGCACTACCGCTTTACCCTGAGAGCCTTCGAGCGAGGCGTACAGGTATTCAATATTCACTTTTGTCTCGCGGAAAAGCTCTATCACAGCGGCCAGAGCGCCGGGAGTGTCGCTGATTTCCACGGCAAGAACGTCAGTTTCGCGGGTGGTAAAGCCAGCCGCGTTCAAGGTTTTGACGGCCTCAGCCTGTTTATCGACAATTATCCGTAGTATGCCGAAATCCGCGGTATCCGCTATGCTGATTGCTCGTAAATTTATTTTTGCCTCTGCCAAACATTTTGTAACTTCGGCAAGGCGCCCCGAATTATTCTCTAAAAACACGGATATTTGTTTGATTCCCATAATAGCCCCCTAAATTTTTCTGTTGTCTATGACCCGTTTTGCCTTTCCCACTGAACGTTCTATCGTTTTGGGCTCGACAAGTTTAACTTTTACGCCGATTTGCAGCTTGGACTTCATTACATTGGTGATTTTATCACGCAGGCTTTCAAGATTCTTTGTTTCATCGCTGAAAAATTCCTTTTTTACCTCGACTTGCAGCTCAATTTCATCAAGATAGCTGTCGCCGCGGCTCAGGACTATCAAATACTGAGGCTCGGCGCCTTCAATTTCGATCAAAGCCTGCTCAATCTGACTCGGAAACACGTTGACTCCGCGGACAATCAGCATATCGTCCGTGCGTCCGAAGAGCCGGTGCATACGGACAGTCGTCCTGCCGCAGGAACAGCGCCCATCGATAAAAAACGTGATGTCGCGGGTTCGGTAACGGAGCAGCGGCGTACCTTCCTTAGTCAGCGTGGTGAACACCAACTCGCCTTTTTCGCCGGCAGGCAAAGGCTCACCGGTATCGGGGTTGATTATTTCCGGGTAAAACAGATCCTCGTTGATGTGCAGCCCGTCTTGGGCGGCGCACTCAAACGCCACGCCCGGACCTATTATTTCCGTGAGTCCGTAGATGTCGTAAGCCTTCATGCCGAACCGTTCCTCGATCTTGAGCCGCATATTCTCACTCCAGGGCTCCGCGCCGAAACACCCCTTGTTTATAGGCAGTTTTCGCAGGTCTATACCGGCATCGGCGGCCTCTTCCGCCATATACAGCGCGTAGGACGGCGTACAGGTAAGGATGGTCGGACCGAAAGCCTGCATGACCTGAAGCTGCCGGGCGGTGTTGCCAGACGACATCGGAATCACATTCGCGCCGAGGTACTTAGCCCCGTAATGGGCGCCCAGCCCGCCGGTAAAAAGCCCGTAGCCGTAGCAGTTCTGCACCGTGTCGTTCTTCGTGCCGCCCGCTCCGGCAAGCGTCCTCGCCATGCACTCCCCCCAGATGTCTATGTCTGCTTTCGTGTAAGCGTCAACAACAGGGATTCCGGTAGTGCCGCTCGACATATGAATTTCCTCAAGCTGGGATTCGGGGCAGGCGAGAAGGCCGTACGGAAACGTATCGCGCAGGTCGTCCTTCGTGGTAAAAGGCAGCTTTGAAATATCGGAAAGCGATTTTATGCTCGCAGGCGTTACACCGAGAGCGTCCATCTTTTTCCTGTAGTAAACTACGTCGCTATACAGTTTTTCGACAAGATTTTTGAGGCGGGCAAACTGCAGCTTATGCAGCGCTTCCGTATCCATCGCCTCGTATTCAGGGTTAAAAATCATAAGCCTCTCCTAATAGCTGTCATTCTTATACTATGTACTATAAAAACGTAAGAATCAACCTGCCCCATCGACTTCACGATAAACGCATTGAAATCCAGGCGTGGAATGTTGGAGGAAAGATAGTATAATTATAATGTAGAATGAACCTTCTCCGCCCTAAAGGGCGAGGTATCAGATGAGCGCTACATTATTTTAGAGGAGGTTCGTTCTGTATGGAAATTCATCATATGGGGGGAGGGCATTCGCCTATTATCTTGATGAGGACGCGCTTTCGCCGCCGCCCGTCGAACTCGCCGTAAAAAATCTGTTCCCAGGGGCCTAGATGTAGTTTCCCGTCTGTAATGGCGACAACAACTTCCCGCCCCATGATCTGCCGTTTCATGTGGGCATCCGCGTTGACCTCTCCGCGATTGTGTCTGTATGACGATACCGGTTCGTGAGGAGCGAGTTTCTCCAGCCATTTGTCAAAATCGTAATGCAGCCCCGACTCGTCATCGTTAATAAATACGCTGGCGGTTATATGCATGGCGTTTACAAGGCAGAGACCTTCTTTTACGCCGGAATCTTCGAGCGCCTTGTCAACCTCGCCGGTTATGTTGATAAATTCCCGTTCCGCTTTTGTGTTAAACCACAATTCCTTTGTGTACGATTTCATCATCTTAACATGATAGATACGGCAACTTTTGAACAGCCCGCCGGCGAGATGGCGGGGCTGGGAGCCGCGTATGCCAAGCACTTTTTCGGTCCCGAAGGCAGAAGCCGGAATCAACCTTCGGGATGCTAGCGCGGAGCGCCTTAAAACCCGCTGGCGGGCTGACGCGTAGCGGATATTAAAGCGGCTAAGCCGCTTGAAAGGGGTGGGGGGTTATGTCAAGCTGTTGTTATT
>JAIRMY010000258.1 GCA_031258335.1 Spirochaetaceae bacterium
GCGGCGCTCTGCTCGGTCATTTTATGAACACTATAGACCCAAAAATGTTTACGTTCAACCTGACGTACAACATCGTTCTGATAGTCGTGCTGGGCGGCAACGGCAGCATAACCGGTTCGTGCATCTCCGCTGTCGCGGTAACGATAGCGATGGAGGCGCTCCGCTTCCTCGACGGCCCGCTCAATATCCTCATGATTCGGACGCAGGGGCTTCCGGGGCTCCGCATGGTGGTGTTCAGCATACTGCTGCTCTTGGTCGTGATATACCGCCAGCAGGGGCTCATGGGCAAAAAGGAATTCTCGTGGGATGCGTTGTTCGCGTTAAAACGGCAATTTGTAAGAAAGGGCGGCGTCTAATGCTTGTCTCAAATAACGTTACGATGCGCTTTGGCGGGCTTACCGCGGTGGATGACTTTTCGATGACGGTTGACGATAACGAAATTGTAGGTCTCATAGGGCCTAACGGCGCCGGCAAGACCACAATATTCAACGTGATAACCGGCGTATACGCGCCTACGAGCGGAAGCGTTTTTTTTAACGGCAAGAGAATTTCATGCCGCCCGCCCCACAGGATAACAATGGGGGGAATAGCTCGCACGTTTCAGAATATTAGGCTCTTTGGAGAGATGACGGTGCTGGAAAATATCATGGCGGCGGCTAACCTTCATAACGATTCATCGTTGGCGGTCTCCGTACTCCATCTGCCTCGGTATACCGCGCGTGAAAAGCGGGCGCGCGAATTGTCCCGTTCCCTGCTCGATTCGGTCGGCCTATTAGAGAACGAAAACGACAGCGCGGTATCGCTCCCCTACGGCAAACAGCGCCGGCTTGAAATAGTCCGCGCCCTCGCCACGAAGCCCAAACTGTTGCTGCTCGACGAACCCGCCGCCGGCATGAATCCGCAGGAATCCCGCGACTTGATGGACTTCATCCTCGGTGTGCGAAAAAAGTACAACATCGCCGTCTTTCTCATTGAACACCATATGCAGGTTGTGATGGGAATCTGCGAACGGCTCTACGTCCTTGAATACGGCGTTACCATAGCCGAAGGTACGCCGCATGAAATACAGCGTAATAAAAAAGTGATAGACGCATACCTTGGCGCGGATGGGTGAGGGATAGGCTAAAAAATGCTGACGTTAAAAAATCTATCTGTATACTATGGCGGGATACACGCCCTGCGCGGCATAGACATAGAGGTCGCGGACGGGAAGATCATCACCCTGATAGGGGCCAACGGCGCGGGCAAGAGTACGATGTTGAACAGCATAGCCGGCCTCGTAAAAAGCTCAGGGGAGATAATCTGGGACGGAAGCAACATATCAGGGCGCGATACGAAGGACATAGTGGCATCCGGCCTCGTACTTGTTCCCGAAGGCCGCCGTGTCTTTCCAAACCTCTCCGTGTACGAAAACTTGAGCCTCGGCGCGTACTTCCGCAAGGACGCCGCGGGAATCAAACGGGACATGAGACGCTGCTTTGATCTGTTTCCCCGCTTGGAAGAACGGAAGAGGCAGAGCGCGGGGACTTTGTCAGGCGGGGAGCAGCAGATGTTGGCGGTGGGGCGCGGACTGTTGGCATCCCCGCGCCTCTTGATGTTAGACGAGCCTTCTCTAGGCCTCGCGCCGCTCGTTTCAAAAATGATATTTGAAATAATACGTGAGATAAACAAAAACGGGACTACGGTTTTGCTGATAGAACAGAACGCGCGCGCAGCTCTTGAGATCGCTGACTACGCGTATGTTCTGGAAACCGGCGTGATAACGATGAGAGATACCGGGGCTACGCTTTTGAGAGACGACCGTGTTCGGAAGGCGTACCTTGGCGAATGAGTTAAGATGAAATTGTTTTTTTTGTTTTTGACACTTTTTTGCCTGTCCTCCTGCGCCGAATTTGAAGACAAGGCTGCAATTCTTTTGACGGACAGACCGGAGTTCGCTTTGTACGCCGAGCAGTTCAACGTGAGTCAGGATAAATACAAAATCGAAGTGATATACAGAAATAACATCGCTGATAATTTGTACAACACAGCGGAAAACCCGGATATAATCGCGGGAAGCTGGCTAAAAAGCGCCTCTACGCTAAAGTATTGGCAAAACCTTGATTTTCTTTTCAGAAAAAATCCGGATTTGGAAGAAGCGTTTTACCCTTCTTTGCTCGCGCTCGGCAGATTCGATGACAGGCAGTACCTTGTTCCTGTATCGTTCAACCTGCCTGTAATAATTTTTTCCAAAGACAACAGTCAGCTTGTATCGAATCCGTTCACGATGGAACTGGAAGAAATAAAGGCCCTTGGAAAAGACGTGAACGAAGAAAAAGACGGCGTGTATACGCGGATGGGTTTTTCGCCGCTGTGGAACAACGATTTTCTCTTTGAAACAGCGGTGATTTTTAACGCCGCCTTTAGGGAGGGCAACCCGCTTAATTGGAACGAAACCGGACTGCTGGAAGCGATTCACTACATACGCGGCTGGATTGACGAAGCCAACGGCGGACTGAAAGCTGAGGATGAATTCTTTTTCAAATACTTTTTTGACCCCCCGCCAAAACTTGTAACATCAAACCGTATTCTGTTTGCCTACATGAACAGCGCCGACTTTTTTACGATGTCGAACGAGACGCGGACAACCTTTGATTTTCGTATGCTGTCCAGCGGCGGACTCGTCCCCGTATCGGAAAACGCCGTTTACTACGGGCTTAACAAAAAAGGAAATTCAAAAAGCGCCGCTCGCGAATTCACAATTTGGTTTTTCAAAGAGGAAACGCAGATGTTGTTGTTAAAAAAAAGCCGGGACAAACATATTTCCGATACGATTTTTGGCATCGCAAACGGATTTTCGGCGATGCATACGGTAAACGAAAATATTTTTCCTCTGTACTATCCCATGCTTTTGGGGCGTACGCCGCCCGTCGGCCTGCTCGCCGCCCCGAACATACTGCCCAAAAACTGGGTGGACATCAAAGAGCGCGTGATAATCCCCTACCTGCGCGATGCCTGCCGCGGAGTAAACGGCGCCCCTCTGGAACAGCGCCTGAGCGACTGGCTCCGCGTCAACAACAGCGCGTTTACCAGCACGGCACAATGATAAACAATAAACGCGGCAAGTCACCCTCTCCATCCCCTCTAATCCGCATTCATAACTTTT
>JAIRMY010000017.1 GCA_031258335.1 Spirochaetaceae bacterium
GTTAGAATCAGTAGCACTTACAAAAATTGGTAGTAAACCCCCCATATGATAAATTTCCTTACAGAACGAGCCTCCCCGCCGTCCGGCGGGGAGGCTCATTGCTCGTTATTTACGCCAAAGACGCAAGCATCTTTGATATGGCGGCGGAATTTTCCGCACGTCCCACATTGTCCGTGCCATCCCCGTATATCGCATGGAAATCCGCGCCCTGACGAAGGCTTACGCAGCGCAGCCCGGACGATGCCGCCCTGCGCAGCAGGCAAGCGTTTTCGCCGTTAAAATCGCCGACGGGAAAGGCGGCGTCAATCACAAGTTCGGCGTTCCGCGCAAGCCGCCATGCCTCCTCCACCTTCTCAGCCCTTATGCGCGTAAAACTTTCCTCGGTGATGACGCTGAGGCGCATGTCTTCGGCTACGCGGCAGTCTATGTCGTTACGGTGCAGGATACCGGTCGCTATACCAAGCCCCAGCCGTCCCGCCATACGGTAGATGGGGGTTCCCGTTCCCGCCCCCGCCGCCACGAACACACGCGGCGTAAGGCTGTCGCAAAGTTCCACGCCGCCTAGAAGCGTATCGTAAACCGCGCCATCAATACCGTAAAGCCGGTTAAGCGCCGTCCCGTCCATGAGGTCTTCGGGGCCGCAGACGGCGGAAACCGCGCCGTCCTTGACCAAAAGCACGTACTGGGCTGTTTTCAGCGCGATGTCTATGTCGTGCAGGGCGAGTATCACGGTTAGTCCGCGTTCCCGCGAAAGCCTACCCAGTATACGCATCACCTCGATTTTGTGCCTAATGTCAAGGTGGTTTGTCGGTTCGTCAAGGATGATGAGGCGTGGTTCCTGGGCGAGGGCGCGGGCTATCATCACTTTCTGCTTTTCCCCGTCGCTCAGGCTGTAGTATTCACGCGCCGCCAGCGAGGCAGCCCCCGCCGTTTCCAACGCATCGTTTACGATGCGGATATCCTTTTCGGAGAGGTTTCCGAAAAAGCCGGTATAGGGAATGCGTCCCATGGCGGTAATCTCGAATACGCTTGTCATAGGTATAGAAAGGCTTTCCGTCAGGGAGACGGCAAAAGTTTTTGCCCTTTCCGCGGGCTTCATCCGTTCTATCCTGCCGCCGTTCACGTACACCGCCCCGTGTACCGGCTCCAGAAGCCCCGACAGGGTGCGGAGTATGGTTGATTTTCCCGACCCGTTAGGCCCCAAAAGGCATATTATCTGTCCGCGAAACGCCTCTATCTCTATGTTTTTTACCACGGCCTTCCCGCCATAACCCGCGTCAAGTCCGCGAGCTTCGAGGATGAGGGGCTCAGCTTTCATAACGCCTCCTGCCGAGGAGCCAGACAACGATGGGAGCGCCCGCGAGAGCGGTTACCGAACCGAGAGGTAATTCCACAGGGGACAGTGCCGTCCGCGCGGCAAAGTCGCAAAAGCCTGCCATCAGCGCCCCGCCAAGGATTACCGCGGGCGTCAGCACCCTCGCGTCCTGTGTACGGAACAGCGACCTACAGATATGCGGTACTGCAAGCCCTATGAACGAAACGGGGCCGGCAAACGCGGTAACCGCCGCGGTTAAGAGGCTGGAGATAAGGATGATCAGAGTCCGCAGAGTTTTTACGTTTACCCCCATGGTAAGCGCGTAGTTTTCGCCCATGTTGAGGGCGTTAAGCTGTTTTCCCAACAAAAAAGCCGCCGCCATCAGAGGCAGCGTAATCGCGTACAGAACGCGCAGTTCCTGTAGGTTTATCCCTGAAAAATTACCCATAGCCCAGATTGAAAAGCGGGCTATCTCCTCCTTCTCGGCAAACGCGCTGAGTATGCCGGTTCCCGCGGAACAGAGGTAGCCGCACATCAGTCCTATTATCAAGAGCGTTACTATGCTTTTCACGCGCCGCGCCGCGAATAGAATCACGGACATCACCAGCACGGCGCCTAGAAACGCGCCGGAGACAAGCGCGGCGGGCGGCAGGCGGCGAAATCCGAAAGCGTACCCGCCGAGCATGACGAAACCGACAAACAGCGTAGAGCCGGAGGAGACGCCAAGCACGTAGGAATCGACTATGGGGTTGGAAAAGAAGGTTTGCAGGAGGAGTCCGGCAAGGGCAAGCGCCCCTCCGGCGGCTATAGATGCCAGCGCACGAGGCAGCCTTATTCTTTGAATGATGATATAGTTGCTCGAATCGCCGCTTCCCGCGCCGCCAAAAATTATGGAAAATACTTCATCCGCCCCTATGGATGTAGAGCCGAACCCCAAATTCAACAAAAAAACAAGAAACAGCGCCGCAAAAAGAAGCGCGTAAACTAGAATAAAACGCCGCGTATTAACCATGAGTGTACGCAAACAAGCCTAGACCCGCGAAAAAAAGGTGTCAAGCATCGTACAAACCGCGGTAAACGTCGAAGTACGATGCCCAAGCGCCGCCTCCGCGGGCAAGGACGCGGAGGCGGCAATGAGCAGTGAAGCCGCCGCCCCCCGGTAGTCCTCGCAAAGGGCGGGGGCATATACAGTCCTCCCTATGCGCCGTTTGCCTTTACGGTATATTAAGAGTTTCCCAATTTGCCGGACTATAGAGGCTTTCAAACAGGGCTTTTCCTGGGTCGGCCTCTGGGCATTTTGGGTCTCTGCTCTGCCGGATTTTTCTTAAGTCCGCCCCCTTTTCTTTGTGGCAGGCTTTGGAGCAGGTACGGATAGACCAAGCGCTTCAAGTTCATCGAAGACGCTGTTCAGGGTGTGAACCCAGTATGCATCATCGCTCGAAGGAGGCTCCGGGGCGTCTTTCATCCGCCATGCGGAGGACAGGTCATCCATCAGTTCCCCGTATGACATGCCGGCCAGCAGACCGGCCGCTCTGGCTTTTCGGATGATGCGGCATG
>JAIRMY010000049.1 GCA_031258335.1 Spirochaetaceae bacterium
GACGCTCTTCCGATCTTGTTGGCTGTGATTGTCGCTCTGTCGCTTTATATCCCGGGTTTAGCGTATGCGGTGTCCGGTAATAGCAAAAAAACGAGGAATACGTTATACATGAATCAAGCGGTAACGGCATGAAAGTATATTCATTTTCGAGCGGCGGTATTAACATAGAGGACGGTTTTGCGCCGGACGGGGAATGCAGCAACCTTGCGTTTTTGCCGGAACAGGTGGTGATACCGTTATCCACCGAGGCGGGCAGCCGCTCTATACCTGTGGTATCCGCCGGGCAACATATAGAGGAAGGTATGCTGCTGGCGCGTGGTCAGGGTTCCGGTTCCGCCAATATATATTCCCCCATCCCTGGCTCACTACGGAAAATGATAAAGTGGGAACCCGCGCCCGGATTCCTGTCCGATGCTTTTGTCATAAGACTGGAAGGTAGCTTTAAACGTTTGGGAAAACAGGAAAACAGGTACAACTGGGCGGAATTTAACCGCTTTGAGATACAGTCGCTGATTTCCGAATACGGAATAACCGAGATGGATGGGCTGGGCCGCCCGCTCATTGATATTTTTTCGGCGTACAATGCCGCACGATCGTCGTTTACGCTTGTTGTACGCTGTATTTTTGACGACCCCTGGCTTGCCGCCGATTACTGCCTGTGCAAGGAAAAAGTTGATGCGGTGGCGGAAGGAAGCCTCGTAACGGCAAAGGCGGTGGGCGCTGAGGCAATACTGTTTGCCGTTTCCGCATCGGGGAGAAAAATAGGCGAAGCCTTGTTCAATTCGGTAAAGCAGCGTGAGGCGCAGGCGCGACTCACGGTTTCCTTGATTCTTACCGGTTCGCGCTATCCCCAACGAAGTGATTACGTGATGGAAAACGCTTTGCGTCTCTATGAAAAAAAAGAAGGCGCTGGCAAAGGCGGCTTTCTAATCCTTGGGCCGGCAACGGTGGCGGCGGTGCATGACGCGGTTGTCCTGCGTACGCCGGCGTTGGAACGTTATGTAGCGGTGGGCGGCGCCGCGGTAAAGCATCCTATGGTGATTCGCTCGCGTATAGGCGCGCGTTTGCGTGATATTTTCGCCGAATGCGGCGGTTTTTGCGTCAAGCCTGAGAACATTGCCGTTACAGGCCTAGGCTCGCCGCTTTTGGGAAGAAGCGCCGGTTTGGATGAGCCTATACTTAAAACTAGTAGCGGCGTGTTTGCGATTCCGGTAAAACGGAGCGAGGCTATCTTTAACAAATTCCGCCGGCTAAAAAAAATACACGACGGACTGCCGTCCGATGTCTGCATAAGCTGCGGTGAATGTAGAAACGTCTGCCCTGCAAGACTCGACCCCGAAGACCTGTACAAAGGAATAAAAGACGGGAAACGCGGGGATGACGCGAGGTATTTGCGTTGTATAGGCTGCGGATGCTGCGAGGCGGCCTGCCCGTCAAAACTACCGTTATGCACGGTTATAGTCCGTTCCCGGTTAAAAGGAGACGCCTGTGCCGTATAAGACTACAGCCCTGTTCAAGAGTCCCCAGATAAACATAACACGTTCCTACACGTCCCGTATGTGGCTTGTGAGCCTTTTTGCACTGGCGGCCATAGTTCAATCGGCGTTTGGAGACGGCGGAAAATCACTTTACACCGCCCTTGCCGCCCTGTCCGCTTCGCTGCTTACGGAATTCCTGATCGGCGAAAAAATCAGGCGTTTTACGATACCGGACGGTAGCGCGGCGGCTTCCGCCCTTGTACTGACTCTGCTTTTACCCGGTAATATACCGCCGGTTTTCGCGGCGCTTGGGGCGGTTTTCGCAGTTGCCGTGGTGAAGATGAGTTTTGGCGGGATTGGCACAAACTGGCTGAATCCCGCGGTTTCGGCATGGCTTTTGATACGTTTTTCATGGCCAAAGGTTTTCACGGCGTTTACCGCGGATTTGTCTGTTTCAGCAATAACTAACGCCGGTATAACCGATACCGGTTCTATATGGCCTATACTGACCCAATACGGTTTTCCGGTGAATGAAAATTTGATACCGGAAGCGGTAAAAAGCACGATGTTTTCTATTTTTCGCACAGAGTTACCCGCCAAATACTTTGCTTTCTTTGCCTCGCCCGGAGCGGGGATAATAGGCGACAGGGGGGTATACGCGCTTCTCGTAGGCAGTATTTTTATGATAGCGTTGGGTGTAAGCCGTTTTTCCTTTTCCGCCTGTTACCTTACGATTTATCTGTTTTTGATACGCCTTGCCGGGGCGCTGCCCCTTGGCGGCGGTCTTTGGGAAGGCGATATATTTTTTGGACTCTTTTCAGGCGGTACTCTGGTAACGGCCTTCCTGCTCCTCACGGAGCCTGCCGCGGGGCCAAAATCGGCTTTCGGGAAAAGCATATTCGCTGTTTTGGCGGCGCTGTTTTCGTTTTTTTTCCGTTATATGAAAGCTGAGCCTTACGGCGCTTTCTTCGCCGTGGCACTGCTCAACGCTCTGTCACCTTTGGCCCGTTCAATCGAAAATCGCTGTATATACATGGGAGGGTCTGAAAGTCAATGAAGCGTCGGCAAAAGAATGTTTTTTTTGAACGGTTAAGCCGTTTGGACTCTGATTTTTTTAAAAAAATAAAACATTTCATCAAAAACCTTAACGAAACTTCGGTGTTTGCGATATGGCTGGCGGTGTTGACGCTTGTAAGTGCGCTGATATGGGGATTTACCGCCGGTCTTCGCAATAACATCACGGCAGATATGGTGAACAAAATCCTTGCCGAGTCGGGCGAAGAAAGGCGTATAGCGCAGTCCGTATCCATGTGGCATGTTCCGGGTAATATTGCCCAGTTTGGAACATGGTTCACTATGACAAGCCAGGAAAACGCCGTTATATTTCCGTTCATAGTGGAGGGAATTTTTTCGCCGTGTCTGGCGATAATAGGCAACGATGGCAAACCAAAATTGATTCCGCTTACGGTAAACGCGGAGAGGGTTATTTCACGCGGCAATCCGGGATATCTGCGTGTTTTGACAGAGAGAATCGAAAAGAACGCCGGAATTTTAAAACGGATTTTGGATGAAAGATACAGGTAGAAAAAAAAAATTTAAACCGGCGGGCGCGGGCGCTTTCGGCGGCATGGCGGCAAAAATCACAGGGATTTTTTACTCGCCCATCTCATCAATGAGCGGCATTGCGCTGTTTATAATAGCGAGCTGCCGCTTTTCATACGCGATAGCCGCCGCCGGCGCACTGTTCTGGGTCTTTATGCTGAGCGCGTTTATAAACACGGCGCGGCATGGCATCGTCTCAAAAGTACGAAATAAAATGCTTAACGTCATGCTTTCATCGTTTGTGGGCGGTATTTACTTCTTCCTGCTATATATGTTGAACCCGCTCTTTGCGATGGAAACCAGCCTCGTATGCGCTCTTGCGCCGGTCTATTTCATAGGCAGCAAATTCAGCGCCGCGTTTGAAAATTTGCCCGCCGATGAAATATTTTCCGAAGCCCGCCGCGAACCGCTTTCGCTTGGCGTTTTGATCATGGTATTTTCACTGGTCCGCGAACCGCTGGGTTTTGCCACTATTTCCATTCCGGGCGGCAGCCGCGGCATTACAGAACTATTCGGCTCTCCCGGCGGTGATTTCTACCCCATACAGTTTCTTTCAAGCTCTACAGGCGCCTTAATCCTGTTGGCGTACGTCCTGGTCATTTTTTACCGCCCCGGAAAAATTAAAAAAACGGACGGGGAGTCTTTATGATGATGAATAGTTTTATCACGCTGGTTAGTTTTTCATTTTTTTCGTTTAACCTCGTACTGAAGTTTGGTCTCGGCGCGGAGGAAATATCAGAAATCCGCAAACCCGCGCCGGTAAAAATGTTTTTCCAGTGGGCGGTGATGTTCATAACCGTATTCGTCTGTTGGTTCGTTTTTACAAACATACTGAGTCCGCTCTCACTCGGTTTTTTTGAATACTTCATGCTGTTTCCGATAACCGTTTTCTTTACTCATTGTTTCGAAAAAGTATTATCGCTGCTGTTTCTCGCCGGCGCGGATAGGGACGGTATGTTCGAGCCTTATACCGCGTACTCCGGCCTCGTTTTAACCGCGCTCATGCTTACTCTGCGCATGGCGGACACGGCCCAGGACGCGCTTGTGCTGTCGTGCGGCTTTTCTTCCGGCGCGTTTTTCGCCATCACGCTGCTTGACGCGGTCAGATTACGCGGCA
>JAIRMY010000065.1 GCA_031258335.1 Spirochaetaceae bacterium
GGGGAGGCTCGTTCTGTAAGGAAATTTATCATATGGGGGGTTTACTACCAATTTTTGTGAGTGCTACTGATTCTAACCGCCGCAAGCGGCGGGGTATTAAACCCCAAGGCAGAATAAAAATAAACGTCTGTAATTTTCCGTATTCGTCATAGAGCGAAATCATTAAATCCCTCATATCGGGATGTGCCGTCATTTCCTGAAGTTTGTCCGCACAATAATTTCAGCTTTGAGAGAATTCGGCAACGCGCCTCATTGACAATGCCCCAAACGCCTTGCTAGAATTTATTATGGCGCGAAAATTCGATACGGGCATAGACGGGGAACAAAACGGCGAATCTGTGAACGGCGCGGCGGTAAACGCCGGGACGAAGCGGCGCTCGCTCATCGGTGATAGTCTAACCGCTCTCTTTGCCGCGTTGACGGCGGCGGGGGCTTTTATCGCTATACCGTTGCCCTTTACTCCTGTCCCAATTGTTTTGCAGAATTTATTCGCGTTGCTGTCGGGCTTGGTCTTAGGCCCGGTGCTGGGCGGCGCGGCGGTGGCGCTATACCTCTTGGCCGGAGCCATAGGCTTACCGGTCTTTGCCGGAGCTGCGGGCGGAGTCGTCCATTTCCTCGGTCCTACCGGCGGCTTCCTGTTCGGGTATCTCCTCTCCGCGATTCTTGCAGGTCTCATAGCGGGATCTCCGCGAACCGGACGGCAAACGCCGCTTTGGAGGCTCGCGGCGGCGGCGCTTGCCGGAATGTTAATACTGTACGCGCCCGGCCTTCTGCGCCTCAAGGCGGTGTTACAGGCGGATTGGACCAAGACTCTTGCCGCGGGACTCACTCCGTTCCTCATCGGAGACGCAATAAAAACAGTGATTGCCGTGATTGCCGCCCGGGGTTTGCGTAAAGGCGCGGCAAAAGCGCTTCATGGATAGGGTTCCGCTTTTTTCAATAAAACAGCTTTCAAAAACATTTTCGCAGGGCTATGCGGCGCTTTGCGGCGTGGATATGGATATATGGGCGGGCGAGTGCCTCTTAATTGCAGGACCTAACGGTTCCGGCAAGACGGCGCTGATGAAAATCATCACCGCGCTGGATACCGCCTCGTCCGGAGAGGTGTTTTTTGAAGGGAAACCGCTTGTACAGGCGGTAAACAGCCTGCGTACGGCGGTCGGACTCGTCTTTCAGGATGCGGATGCCCAGATAATCGGTGAAACCGTAGCGGAGGACGCGGCGCTGGGGCCGAAAAACCTTAAACTACCTAAAAATATTGTTAAAGAACGGGTTGCCGCCGCGCTGACGGCCGCCGGTCTCGGTGAAAAGGCTGATTTTCCTGCCCGCAGTCTCTCCGGGGGCGAAAAAAGACGACTTGCCATCGCCGGAATCCTCGCAATGGGCTGTCAGACGATAATAATGGACGAACCTTTCGCAAATTTGGACTGGCCCGGCGTAAAAAGCGTTCTGCAAATCGTGTCTGCGCTCAAACGGGACGGCAAAACCGTGATCATCCTGACACACGAACTTGAAAAAACACTGGCCTTAGCCGAGCGGCTTGTAGTACTTTGCGGCGGAAAAATCGCCCGCGACGGCAAACCGGAAGCGGTACTCGACGCCCTCAAGCCTGAGTACGGCATCCGCGACCCGCGCTGTTCATACCTCACGGTAAAGGATTGTTTGTGGCTGTAGAGACTCCATTTTCGTACAGAACTAGGCGCGGCCCGCTTCACCGCCTGAACGCCGGAGTTAAACTGCTCTCTATGTTTGCGTTTTCCGCGGCGGCTTTCTTTGAGAATCCGCTTTGTTCCCTGTCGTTAAGCGCCGCGCTCTGCGCCGCCTCGTTTTGCGCGGGAGTTAACCCGCTTGCGCTGCTCCGCGGCGGCCGTCCCATCGTCATGCTGCGGCTTTTTGTCGCGCTGGGCAGGGCGCTGGACTTTGCCCCCTCTTTTGATGTGGGTGCCTTCTCGTCCGGCATCCTGTTTCTATGGGGTATGCTGCTATCCTTTTGCGCGGGGGCGCTGCTGTTTGCCGTAACCACGATGACGGAGTTACGGGAAGCCGTCTGCGCCGTGGAGGCGGCTCTTCTTAGACCCTTTGCCGCGCCGCGCCCGCGGCTCGGCCTTGCCCTAAGCCTCATGCTCGGCTTCATTCCGCGCTTCTTTGCCGAATGGGAGGCGCTACAAAACGCCCACAAAGCCCGCGCGGGGAAAAAAAATATCGCCGCCATCAGCCGCCTCATACCATTGGCGGTAAACCGCATGATAGACACGGCGACTGAAACCGCCGCCGCCCTTGAGTCCCGCGGCGCGTTACTTTAGCGCAACAGCCAGCCACAATACCTAGCGTACACTATTGACACTATCAAAATAAACCGCTATATATAAATAGTAGTGAGTTTGAGAGGCAATTTTGCGGTGTCCCCATTGCGGTAACATTGATGACAGAGTCATAGAATCCAGAACTCTTGCCAACGGCGGCGCGGTTAGACGCCGCAGGGAGTGTGTATCCTGCGGTTGCCGCTTTACCAGTTATGAGCGGATAGAAGAAAAGCCGCTCATGGTGATAAAACGGGACGGAAGGCGTGAGCCTTTTGACCGCGGCAAGATAGAGGCGGGCTTGGAAAGGGCCATACAGAAGCGGCCTGTGTCGCAGATGGACATTGAGTTGCTTGTCAACGAAATTGAGGATCAGGCCGTCATTTCCGCCGGTTTGGGACGCGAGGTTGCCACAAACATCATAGGCGAGATGGCGCTGGAAAAACTGGGTCGGTTAGACAAGGTGGCCTACATCAGATTCGCGTCCGTATGCCGCCATTTTGAAAATCTTGATGAATTTATTCAAGAAATTAAGAGATTGGGAGATAAAAGTGATAAGACAAGTAGTGAAACGGTCGGGTGAGGTAAAAACCTATGACCGCTCAAAAATCAGGAACGCGATTTCAAAGGCGTTCACCGCCGTAACGAGGAACGGCGAACCGGACGGTAAAAAAATCGAAGCCGTTACCAGCCGTGTCGAAGAGATGATAGCTGAAATGATGTCTTTTAGGCATGAAAAATCGATTCCCGCCATTGAAGAGATTCAGGATTTGGTCGAGAACGCCCTTATCGAAGCAAGAGAGACCGTCGTCGCCAAAGCGTACATCCTTTACCGCGCCAAACATGACGCGATGCGCGATGTCAAAAAACTGATGCTCGACATAGATGAGACTATGGACGGCTACCTGAAGCAGTCCGACTGGCGGGTCAACGAAAACGCCAACGTCAACTACTCGCTGGGCGGTCTCATCCTGCATAATTCAGGCAGCATTACCGCGAACTACTGGCTCAAAAATATTTATACGCCTGAAATCGCCGAGGCTCACAGGAACGCCGACTTCCACCTGCATGACTTGTCCATGTTCTCTGGCTACTGCGCCGGCTGGTCTCTCAGACAACTCATCAAAGAAGGCTTGGGCGGCGTACCGGATAAGATAACGAGCAAACCGGCAAAGCACCTTTCTACCCTGATGCAGCAGGCGGTGAATTTCCTCGGTTGCCTGCAGAATGAATGGGCGGGAGCTCAGGCTTTCAGTTCCTTTGATACCTACATAGCTCCGTTCGTCAAGGCGGACAACATGACCGATAAGGAGGTCAAACAGTGCCTCCAGAGCTTCGTGTTCGGCGTCAACACGCCAAGCCGCTGGGGGAGTCAGGCCCCGTTTACCAACATCACGCTGGACTGGACCGTGCCGGCCGACCTCCGCGACAAGAACGCCATAGTGGGCGGCGGCGAAACAGGTTTCACCTACGGAGACTGCAAACCGGAAATGGACAGGGTCAACAGGCTTTTCATCGAATTGATGCTCGAAGGCGATGCCGATGGACGCGGT
>JAIRMY010000104.1 GCA_031258335.1 Spirochaetaceae bacterium
GGTACGTCCCTTCCGGGTCCCCATGAAATAAGCTATACCCATGCCGGCAAACCCGAACAAGACGGCAAGCGCCTGTACCATCCAAAAATCACCGAGAAGCAGTATCCCCAGAGCCGCCCCGAACCCAGCGCTGGCGGAAACCCCCAGAATATGAGAACTGACCAGCGGGTTCCCGAACATGGACTGCAAACTTACCCCGGCCGCGGCAAGACCCGCTCCCACGATGAACGCCATGATCACACGGGGAAGCCTGATTCCGAAAATCACATTGGCCGCCATCTTGTCCGCCGCCGGAAGCCCGGCAAACAGACGGAATACATCGTACAGGCGTATCCTGTAGCGGCCTGTACAGAGGGATAGTACAACCGCGCCTATTGCCATAAGCGCAAACAAGCCATGCAGCATCATGTTTTTTCTGTCTCCCGTCATTATTACCGGATGTCCCATTGTTATATTTTTCTAACAAAAACATTGTATAAATAACGGGTTCGAGTGTCAACAGTTTAATTAGCAACTTCTAACTTTTTTGTTCGGCAGTGGGATCCATTGCGGAGCAGTAAACCCCTGTTTTTTACCGCGTGTCAGGTGTGCCGCTGAAAACCCGCCTGTCCCGTTTGGGGCCCCCCCCCCCCCCCGTTCATCATTCCTCTTTTCGGCTTTCTTTGCGGTAGGAGGCGAGCTTACGGTCTTTTAGATTTTCCATTACCTTGAGGTCCGCCTTTGCCTCCGTCCACAACCCGCGGGCGTTTTCTACCTCAAGTTCCGCGGCGGCGGCGGCTTTTAACAGTTGTTCCTTTTCCGCTTCGAGTCTTTGCAGGTAGTTTTCGTGGGTGTACATATAGGGGAGCGAGCTTCCGCCGCTAAACCGGTTTTCCGCCGCGTTTTTTTGTTCCACGGCTACGGCAGAGAGCCGGTTTTCTAACAGCGACAGGCCGGCGAGCGCCTTCCCAAGACCGATTTTCGCGTCATTTTCCGCATGGGAACGGAGTTTCAGAATTTTTTCCAGATTAAAAGCAAATTTTTTCATGTTACACTGCCCAATGTGCATTTACTTTGTGGAAAAGTCCGCTGATTACACGGATTTTCACGGATTATTCTCAATTCATTTACACGCCCGCCACCTATAACAGTGAATAGTGAGTGAAATTTTGCTTTGAGATATTACACTTATCACTCGGTAGATAATTACGATTTGAAATAAAATCATTATTCATTTTTAATTGTTCATTCTCCGTGTTAATCTGCGAAATCAGCGGACATTTCTTTGCGCCTTTATACCCACTGGTGGGACGGTATTTCTATTCCGGCTATGCCGCCAAGACGGGAGAGGGTCTCGCTCAACGTGCTTTTTTCGCCTGTACCCTGAATCAGAAAGTCTTCGATTTCCGGGCGTTTTGCTATCGCCGCGTCTATGTCCGGGTTGGAGCCTTGTTTGTAAGCGCCGGCGTTGATGATATCCTCGGCTTCGGCATAAGAGGCCATGAGTCGTTTAACGGCGTGGACGGCTTTTCGCGTTTCAGGGCCGGAAACTTCATCGGCAAGGCGCGAGACACTCTGCAAAACATCTATGGGCGGGTAGTGTCCACGCGCCGCCAGCCGGCGTGAGAGCACGATGTGGGCGTCCAGCGTAGCGCGTACATTGTCCGAGACCGGCTCGTCTATGTCATCGCCTTCGACAAGCACCGTGTAAAACGCCGTGATAGAGCCTCTGTCGCTAGTCCCTGAGCGTTCAAGGAGTTTGGGGAGGAGGTCGAACACGCTGGGTGGGTAGCCGCGATGAGCCGCGCTTTCGCCGCGTGAGAGGCCGATTTCCCGCTGGGCGCGGGCAAAGCGCGTTACCGAATCGAAGAGCAGCATCACGTTCATCCCTAAATCGCGGAAGTATTCGGCGATTGCCGTGGCGGTATACGCCCCTTTCAGCCTTTCAAGCGAGCTTTTATCGCCCGTCGCGGCGACTATGACCGATCGTTTCAGCGTCTCCTCGCCCAAACTGCGGGTTATAAAGTCATTCAACTCCCTGCCGCGCTCGCCTATCAACGCTATGACGTTCACATCGGCATGGGAACTTGCCGCTATCATGCTCAAGAATGTTGATTTACCCACGCCGGAACCGGCAAAAACGCCTATGCGCTGCCCCTTCCCCACCGCGAGTAGCCCATCAATGGCGCGTATCCCCGTGGTGAGGCGGCCTGTTATCATGGGGCGGGAGAACGCGGGCGGGGCATCGCGTACCGCGGGGACATACTCGTGAGCGGCGTAGTTTTTACCACCATCCAGTGGATGTCCCAGCGCGTCAAGGACGCGGCCAAGCATATCCGGCGAACAGGGAATCTTGAGCCCGCTTCCCGACGCTGTCACCCTGGCGCCGCGCTCTATCCCTTCCACAGGGCCGTAAACCATGAGTTGCACCGTCTCGCCGTCCAAGCCTACAACCTCGGCCTGCCGGACTTCATCCCGCGTCTCGATACGGCAGAGCTCGCCGACCACGGATTGGGGGCCTGAGCTTTCGACAAGGAGTCCCTGTACACGGAACACCCGTCCTACACACTTTATCGTGTCCGTAGATTTAACCGCTTCCATGTACTTGGCAAAAATTTTTTCCATCAATCAATTAGTCCTGTAGTCCTGCGTGTTATCTCGTTGAGGCCGCGGCATTCACTTTTTTGAACGGCGATAGTTCCAGTATTTTCGATTCGAGTTCGGCAAATTGAACGGCGATTCTCGCGTCTATTTCGCCAAAATCCGTTTCTATGTAACAGCCGCCTGAGTCAACGGATGAATCTTCAAGAATCTGTATGCCGCCAGAGCCTTCCATGAGTTTGACAAATTCATCCAGATACGAAGATGCTATATCAAGGTCTGAGAGGTTTACCTTGACTATGATCCGCCCACGGGTCTTGACCTTTCCGAGCGCCTCTTTTATGTTCTCTACGACAACCTGCTTACCGCTTTCGGATATCGCTTTGACAACTTTGCGGGCGACTAGCAGGGTCAGGTCTATCATCTCCTGTTCCGCCTGTTCCATAATTTCCAGGCGTTTATCCTGAATACGTTCCATGATAAGCTGTGTACGGGATACGAGCCGTCTTACATCGGCCATTCCGGCCTCGTATCCGTCCTTGTGTCCTTGGTCAAAGCCTTGGGCGGCGGAGGCGTTGAGCGACTCCTCCAGTTTTGCCGAGGCGCCGGCCTCTATTTCTTCCGCCTTGGTACGCGCTTCGCTTACTATAGCCTCCGCCTCTTCCTGCGCCTTGGCCCGTGAAACATCGAGTTCTTCTTTCAGCCTTTCAGCCTCTTCCTCCGCCATTTTTTTCGCGGCGGTAACGATGATCTCGGCTTCGGACCGCGCCGAACTGATCATCGCCTCCTTTTCGGACGCCCACTGCGCCTTGAACTCCTCCGCTTCACGCCTTAAATCATCGGCCGTAGGCCCTTCAAAAGCCGGGAAAAACTCAGCCGCGGTTTCGGGTACATCCTCCGCTTCGCCGGCAAACGGAGCTTCGAGCGAGACTACCGTACCGGCGTTTACCAATTCTTCAGGTCTAAAAACGGCTTTCACCCTGTCTTTCCTTACACTACAAGTTCATCTTCGCCTGCGCGGGCTACAACGATTTCGCCGGTATCCTCAAGATGTCTGATAATAGAGACTATCTTTTGCTGGGATTCTTCTACATCTTTGAGGCGCACCGGCCCCATGAACTCCATCTCCTCTTTGAGCATCTGAGCGGCGCGTTTACTCATGTTCTTGAATATTTTATCCTGCACCTCTGCGTCAACGGACTTGAGCGCCTTTGACAACTCCTGCTGGTCAACTTCACGCAGAACCTTCTGTATGGAGCGGTCGTCAAGCATGACAATATCCTCGAACACGAACATCCGCTTCTTGATCTCCTCGGCAAGCTCCGGGTCCTCCTCTTCCAGCGCCTCTACTATCTGCTTCTCGGAGGAACGGTCTCGAGGTTGAGTATCTCGACTATGCTGCCTACGCCGCCCGCCGCCGTGTAGTCTTCGCTGGACAGCGTAGAAAGTTTCTTTTCCAGAACCCTCTCGACCTCGCGCAGGACTTCCGGGCTTGTTCTGTCCATGATCGCGATACGCCGCGCCACCTCGCTCTGCTTTTCAGAGTCCAAATTCTGTAGTATCACCGACGCCTTGGCGGGCTCGAGGTAGGCTAGTATCAGCGCTATGGTCTGAGGGAGTTCCTGCTGTATGAAGTTAAGGAGGTGGGCGGGGTCGGTGCGGCGTATGAAGTCGAAGGGGCGCACCTGCAAACTGGAAGTAAGCCGGTTTATGATGTCTATAGCTTTCTGGCTGCCCAGCGATTTTTCAAGCAGTTCACGGGCATAGTCTATTCCTCCTATGGAGATGAACTGGTTTGCCATCAGCAATTCCTGGAATTCGGTGAGAATTGCATCCTTCTGATCAGGCTCTATCGTTTCCATGCGGGCAATCTCAAAGGTCAGGGTTTCTATCTCGTCCTCGCGGAGGTACTTAAAAATCTCGGAGCTTATATCCGAACCTATGCTGACAAGAAAAACCGCGGC
>JAIRMY010000121.1 GCA_031258335.1 Spirochaetaceae bacterium
TTTGCCCGTAAGCCTACAGACGCGGAGAGCTACCGCGGTAAAACAACTACAGAACTAAAGGCGGATTTTGATGATTTCGCGGTGAAAGAGACGGCCAACTTGACCGGCGAATTAGGGCAAATATACAAAGATCTGGTTGCTGCCGGCAAGAGCTTCATATTCTATACGGAGGATAACCGCAGGGGGTATGACGCGTGCCTGAAACATAAAACAGCCTTGAATGATATGTTTTCCGCCATGGAGGCCCATTCCAGGCAGCAAAAGTTGGATCCGAGACTGGCCGAGTCGTTTATAAAAGAAATATCCGGCATTTTTGACTGCGGTTACGAGACGGCGGTCGCCATCTATAACAAGAAAGCGAACTTACAGGGCGCTTACATCCCTAAGAGTATACATTTTCAGGTTCAGTGCGACTATTGCCGTAAATGGATTACCGATTTTGCAAATGAGGCGGAGGCGCGGGAAAAGAAATGTCCGTACTGCGGGCGGGCGCTCTACAGGAAGTGCGTCAGATGCAACAAGCAGGTGCTCGTTTCCGGCGGTAAATGTCCCGAATGCGGGCTCGATTTTCCTGATGCCGCCAAGTTCGCAAAGTACACCGCCGATGCGGAACAGGCCCTTCGCAGGAGCGATTTTGAAGCGGCGTACAGCGCCCTGAACGAGGCGCGGCGTTATGCCGATCCGGGGGAAAAGGGCAGAACCGATGAACTGGCGGCGCGTATTTCCTCGGAAGAGCGGGCCGGCGCCGCCCTTTCCCGCGCTCGTAAGAGGTTTGCGGATGCCGGAAAACTCTCATCGTACGGGAAGGCTGACGAGTGCGTGGCAATTTTGCGGGACTGCCCCGGTTTTGAACCCGCTGTAAATTTTCTGCTGTCAACACCGCCGGAAGCCTGCAAGGGCATTTCGGTCGGCGCGGACAGTTTAGCCTGCGTAGCGAATATCGGTTGGACGCCCTCATCGGAGCAGGGGGTAGGCTACCGGCTCGTCAGGAAACAGGGTAAAACGATACCAAGCGGCAAAATTGACGGAGAGACGCTGGTTGACAACACCAAAGATACCACATACCGCGACAAAACCATACTGCCGGGGCAGTGGTACGGCTACGCCGTCTTTGCCGTCAGGCAAGGGGTGTTTTCTTCCGGGAGGGGGGAAACCCTCCTCCTCCTTGCCGATGTTACCGATGTCCGCGCCGAGCAGGTAAACAAGAGCATCAGGCTCACATGGGACGCGCCGAAGAACAGCGCGGGCATTACCATACGCCGGATTCGGGGCGGGAAGGAAACCGTGCTGACCTGTGAGGCGCACGGCAGCTTTAAGGATACTGATGTAGAGTACGGCGTTGCGCATACATACAGACTCTGCGCCAATTATGCCGGACTGTCCCCCAGCCGGGGGGTGGATATCGTCATCACCCCTATGCACAAAATCGAATCGTTCACGATTTCCGCAAAAAAAATTAAGGAGAACGCGGAGAACGCCTACAATGTTTCATGGGATATAAACCGGCGAGGGATAGACCTGTGTGTGCTCGTTGACGGTAAAAAAGTCCGGAAGTTGAAGTCCGATGCGGGAAACTGCGAGCTGGAACTGCCGGTAAACGGCTTCCATACGATTACTGTCTTGGCATACTCCGGCGACGACAACTGGCTGCCAAGCAAGAACAGCGTGGAGGTCAATACATACTCCCCTTGTTCTATTGACAAGGCGCTATCGAGTCTCCACGAGGAAATGATTGCTGGTTTGCGGGAATCGGCATACAACGTAGAACTACATCTTAAAATCGGCGGCGTCATCCCCAAAGACATTGCCGGTTTCTACTATGCGGTCAGAACCAACGCTGACCTGAACCGCTGGCCGTCCGCTCAGGACATAGGCACGGCGCATGATATTCAGAGGCTTAGCTTGGCGGCGTACCGGAAAAACGGGGAAATACTGCATAGGGAGACCGCCCGCGAGGAAACTTCGTATTACGTATCGCTTTTTACCATTTACAATTTTGCCGGCAAAGAAATCGTATCCGAGCCGAAACGGTGCCGCTTCGACCGTCAATTAAAGGCGGAAGTATTTTGGAAGGTGAGCAAGAGCTTTTTGGGTAGCCTGAATTTGGCCATAGAGATTTGCGGAAACCGTCCTTTATCACAAGCGCCCCGGTTAGTGTTATGCGCCTGCGCCGGCGACTGGTATTTGCTTTCCCATAAGGACCCCAAAGCGATGCAACTGTTGACTATACCCGCCGTCGAGATGGAAAACCCGCGAAAGACATACAACATGAGTTATGAATTGAAGCTGGATTTATCCGCCCGGCAGTTGAAAAACACAAAATTCTTTTTATTTGAATCTGACCCTGCCCCAGACGAGGAATTTACCCTTCACTGGGCAAAAGGTTTTACAGGGAAGATATAGGAGGAGAGAGAAAATGGCGAAATTTACATGCCCGTTCTGCATTCAAGAGTACGACAAAAGCAATGTTCTTTATACTTGCCCTGAATGCGGAGAAACAGCGACCCCGCAGACTTTCGAGAGAGAGCCTATTAAGTGCCGGAAAACAGGTTGCGGCGGTGTTGCTTCCTTGCGCAAATGCCCACGCTGTGGCGCGGTTATTCCCAAAACCGCGCTTGAAACACCCAATCTGCCTTTCAGCATAGTCGGTGTAACTAACTCAGGCAAGACGAATTACATCACCGTCATGCTGCATGAATTGGGAAAAGCATCGGGTTTACGGCTCGCTTTGGCGCACCAGACCGATGATACGCTTAAACATCAGAGGAAAAACTACACGCTCATCTATGAGGATCATACCCGCCCTGACAGTACACTAGGGGGGGAGAGTATGCCGCAGATATGGAGCATAGGGAATCTCCAGAAAAAATCCGGTGACAAGGTGCCTCGTTATACATTTACCATCTTTGACGGCGCTGGTGAGGATCATGAAAACAACCTTGTCCCTTCATCGACCGTATGCCGGTATATCAAAGCATCAAAAGCAATCATCCTCGCCATAGACCCCCTCGTGCTGTCCAACATACAGAGAGGCGGTGTCGTCGACCCGGATGTCATGAAGAACTCGCTCGGCGGATATACGGGAGCAACGAAGAATGCCGCCGATGTCATCAACAGCGTGGTTTCGTATATCAAGGCGGCGCGGGGGATAAGTTCCTCTAAACTGCTCGATATTCCCGTTGCCGTTGTGCTGACAAAGTTCGACACGATTATCAACCACAGGTCGTTCGGGCCTCAGGCGCTCGTAAAAAAGAAAAGCCTAAATGTTAGAGACGGCAGAGTCAATATAACCGAAATTAAGCAGGTTGACGGCGAAATCCGCAACTGGCTCCATGAAATTGGGGAAGGCGCGTTCATTAACGTGCTGGAGTCGCACTTTAAGGAATTTTATTTCTTCGGGGTTTCAAGTTTTGGCGCCCCCCCGGTAACTCAAGACACCCTGGTGAAGGACATACGCCCGCACCGGGTATTGGATCCTATACTGTGGCTCTTCAAAAAGTCAAAGTTCATCGATTGATAAGGAGGAATTAACGTGTTTTCCGAACTCATTTACACTCGCTGCCGGCAAGGCATAGACATACTGAAACCGGGGAAAACGATTTCAGGCGACGGGTTCAAGGTCTATTCCTGTACACCGGCTTTGATGAAGGACGGCGGCGCCGACCTGCCGTTTTTGTTCGATGCAGTACAGAAAAGGCAGCCCTGCAACGACCCTGACTTTATGGACGATGCATATCTGTATTTCGTCCCTGACAAGGGCGAACGATTCATGGTTGACTTTCACCCGGTTCCCTATGACCCTAACGCCAAGGGTGATTACTCCCATCGCGGGGGCAATCTCGTGAACCAGATTATTGCCGGCGACTTTTCCGGCTTCTACCCGTTCGAATTATTTAGGGACGACGACCTTTGGAACGCGAAGGGACGCGGCGAGGCGTACTACTATGAAACCCCGCCCGCTCCGCTGCCCGCCCGTGATGTGGAAAACCCTGCCGGGCAAATCAATACTGACGACATCGCCGCGTTCATTTCGGACGGACGCAAAGAGGCGTTCATGGCAGCGGTCTCATTTCTGATTTCCCAGTATGAACAGCCTCCCGAAAATCGAAAGTTCCTCGTGATTCGTGACGAGTCATCCGAGAAGATTGAACTGTGGATTGCGGCGATTGAGCTTGCCTTCTCGCCACGTATGGCTTCCGCAATCCCTTTTGCGACGAGGATGGATAAGTTTGCCTCCGCCAATCGCTACACCGTCAACCAGATGGGAGTCTATCAAACGCAGATCAATCTTCAGGACCCTAACCAAAAACAACGATACCGCGCCATGCTTGTAGGCGTTGATCAACGGGATCGGGTAAATACAGCGGCGGCCCGCCCCCTCGTCAATTCACCGTTTGTGCTGCTTGACGGCAAGGAAAAACGCGCTGCCTTTGAAGCGGATACTTCCCATCGTTACTACCGTCTTATAAGCGCCTTCGACCATAAGCACAGAACCTTCTGCCGTGAATTCTTACAGATGCTTGACATTGCCACGCCGAGTTCCGACATCTACCGCCTGTTTGATTGTTTTACAGTCCTGAAAGACACCGATTCTCTGCCCAATGTACAAACACTTGAAAAAATCCTCTCCGAGTTGGGTAGATACGGCGTGTTTAAAAGCCCGGAGCTTCTGAACCTGTACAATCGTATCAAGGCGGAACTAGCACGCTTTTTGCGTGATGATCTGAACAGCGCGTTGCATATCATCGAATGGCTGCAAAAGGTTTCAAAAGTGGTGGGAGACAATGACGCTCCGCGGCAGTTCACAGGCATAGTGTGCAAGGAGTTTGCCGAACAAGTCTTCAACAAACCGGATGCCAGACGAATCGCCGGTCTCTGGGAAAGTATTCGTAACACGGAATTCGCGTCCGGCGTGGCCGAATACCTTGTAGCCTTGTCAACCTTGCAGACTTACAAGGAACATACCCGGCGGTTTTCGACAACCGACAGAATTACATTCGTCCTCGTTTATCTTGA
>JAIRMY010000133.1 GCA_031258335.1 Spirochaetaceae bacterium
CTCACAGCCTGCCAGAGCCAAACCGTATATAAACGCCGCCGCCAGCATAAGAGCAAACAAAAATTTTTTTTTCTTCATAGATAGTTCTCCTTACACGTTTAAAGTCCGCGTGACTTATATAAAAGCCGGCAGTCCTTCATACGAAGCTGACCGGCAGTTTTACAATTATACCTAAAAGCCAAAATACCGGCACCAAAAATAGGCGCTGTCCGTCTCGTTAGCCATCCCATTCTCCGCGCAGGATGCAAGGGCCAGGAAGCAACAAACTAACAAAAGTAGACGTAATACTTTTATATTCATAAATACCCCTTTTTGACAGCCGTTTCTTTGTTGACAACTGTCTTAGTTAGAATTATGCGAATCCTCAAGGGACGGCTTTTTTCCCCTTGATCAACCCCGGACGACGCTGATTTAATTTTCCCTCGCGGTGGTAACTGTAAAACTTGTCGCTGGAGAATATCAGGTGGTCAAGCAGGCTTATGCCAAGTATATGCGCCGCCTTTACCATGATTTTTGTTACCTCATCGTCTTCACGAGACGGGGAGACAACGCCTGAAGGATGGTTATGCGCTATACATACCGCGGAGGCGCGGTCGGTAATCACATCGGCAAAGATTTCTCGCGGGTGTATTACCGCTTTGTTTACAAGCCCCACGGTAACTACCCGTACCGCCAAAACTTCCCGCGCCCCGTTCAGCGATACGCTTATCAAACGTTCCTGCCTGCAATCAGCGTAATGCCGGAGCATGGAAAAAAGCCCGTTGGAATCCTTTATCAGCGTACCCCGGAAATTCCAGCGCCTTCTGCAAAATTCCAGCATGGCCGTGGCGGCGCGCGCCTTGTCCGCATCCACTCCCGACAGCGCGGCAAGTTCCGTAACGCTTGGGATGCCGTTGCACAACTCCAGTTTTTCACGAAGAGCATCCGCCGGCCCGCCGCCGAGGAACAGTTCAAGGAGTTCATTGTCGGAAAGAGCCTCAGGCCCCGCCGCCAAAAGGCGTTCCTCGGTACTTTTGGAAAAATCCGCCCCGTACAACGCGCCGTCGCCGTTGTACAAATCGCACAGGTCTTTGCCCGCCGGGGCTTTACCGTCTGGTATATAATACTTTGTCGTTTTCACATACTGTACTATCACGCAAAGCCGTGTTTTGCTTTATTTTTTTGTAAAAAAACCGATATTTTATTATTAGTGTTGAAAACCATGCTTTGCCGTCATGCCGGATTCACGGCGCTGTTAACGCTGGCGCTATGCGCCGCTACTCCCGCCTCCGTATTTACGCTGGACTCGCTGGTACGCGAGATAGCCGACGATTCGGCGCTTCGCGTTAAACTTTTTGATCCATGGTTTACCGAAACGCCGTCCCGCGTAACGGCAATGCCAAGACAACTGGAAACCTTACCGGACGGGGAGCGGGTCGAGGTACGGACGGAACAAGCGCGGGACGAATTCGGTATAGTCATAGCCAGGGAGTTTGCCATGACTTTCCCCGGCTGGGCTCAGGGTTCATGGGTGATAATACGGAGCCTGAAAGACGGAGGACTCCTTCGCATCCGTTTTTTTCCCCGCAGCGACCCATATATCTACATACAGTTCTATCCTTTGGACAACGAGCGGAGCCTGATGGATGCCGTTGCCTATGACGCTTATTTTGCGCAATCCGTTATCATGCCGTTAAGCCTTGAACGTATGCTTACAGCGCCTCTGCAAGAGATCTTGCAGGCGCATGACCTAACGGCGCTGTTCCGTTACTTTGAACCCAACCCCGAAGACTACAAAAATATTAGAGCGCTGGTGAGCCGCGTAAGACGCCTCCTCCCCGGCCTTTCGTTTGCCGATGACGGTGCATTAGACGAAAATGGGGACTATGTTTTTATAGACAGCCTCGCGCCTCAGACAGAAAATCCCGGCCTTAACTGTTCGGGTTTTGTAAAATGGCTTGTGGACGGACTCTTAAGGCCCTTAACCGGAGAGCGGCTGTCCATATCCTCGTTAAAACAACGGTACGGTGAACGCGGCTCCTCGTTCACCGAACCATACGAAGAAGCACGCGACACGTTTTTCGGCCTTGACTGGATAAGGAACCTTGCTTCCGCCCTCAACAACACGTACACCTCCGCCGGCGGTTTAGACGAAATCGAAGTAAGGGACTGCCCGTTTTCGCAGGTGATAGTCCGCGCCGACGGGACAAGCAATACCGTACCCTATACCGGCTTCCTGCCTGACGCCGGCTTCGGTATAGAAAATCTGAAAGCGCTGCTATACACACTGGCAATCAATGAACCTGATACCATCTACCTTGGCGCGGTGAATACCGAATTGCCTCCCAAACCCAGAACGCGCCAGTACTTTCATCTGGCGGCGTTATTTCCTTTTTTTGATCAATACGGAACTTTTCATATACTTGTTTTCGAGAGCGCAACGGAGACGCCGTTCAACCGTTTTGCCGCCCGCTACCCCGGGCACTACATCAACCTCACGCGAATACCGGTAGAAAACGCTTTCGACCCGTAAAATTGGTGAAGACATGGTTCATTTTACGCATTACTTGACTTTTTAGCGTTAAAACTGTCTACTCAAAACGTATGCCTTTAGAAAATGCGCGAAGGCGTTATAAGCGCGGACGGTGGAATATCCAAAAAACTCTGTTAGCGGCGGCGGTAATCGCTACGGCATCGACCGGCGTTATGCTCTTGGTAATAAACAAAGACCATTCATTACGGACTTACAAGAATTTAACGCGCCTTTGGAATAACGGGGCTTACAGCGAAGTTTACTCAGAAAGCGGAAAGTTGCTTGAAAATAAACCTCTTGATTTTTTTCTGCTGTCCATGCGCGGATATGCGGCATACTACATGGCTATGGCCCAGATAAACGCCCAGGATATACAGAAGTACGCCGATGAGTGTATTGCGTCGCTTCGTAAGGCGCTGTTGAATAAAAGAGGCGAGCGCAGCGGGCGCATCTGTTATGTGCTGGGCAAGGCGTATTTTTTGAAAGGGCGGGACTACGCGAATCTATCAATAAAATACCTCGAAAACGCGCTTCTGTTTTCATACCGGGCGGAGGATATTCCTGAGTATTTGGGGCTTGTTTATGCGGAGATCCATGAGTACTGGAAGAGTATAGCCGCTTTCTCCGAGGCGCTTATTCCCGCGGATGGTGAAACCGCTCCGTCAGATACGTTGCTACTCGCGATAGCGCGTTCTTACATGGAACTAAATGAGGATGACGGGGCGCGGGCGTACTTGCTTCAATGCCTCGAAGTATCAAGGGATTTTTCGGTGATAACCACGGCACGGCTCCTGTTGGGCAGGATTTTAATGAAAAAAGGCGATGTTGCCGGCGCTGAACAGCAATTTTTGAGTATATTGAAAGAAGGCGGAGAACAGGCGGATGCCCACTATGAACTCGGTGTACTTTACGCCGGACGTGGCGATACGATTAAGGCGCGCGCTGAATGGCGAAAAGCATTGCGCCTGGATCCGGCTTACGCGTCCGCAATAGCGCGGCTTTCAATGTAAACCGCTTATAATTTCAGTTTTACGGAGGCAGAATGTTTGGTCTTAGCTCATCAGATATTGGCATTGATTTAGGGACTTGCAACACGCTTATCCATATACGCGGGAAAGGCATAGTCGTTGATGAACCCTCGGTTGTCGCGGTGGAACGCGGGACGAAAAGGGTAATGGCCGTAGGCCGCGAAGCCAAGCGTATGCTTTGGAGGACGCCGGAGAATATCATCGCCATACGCCCCATGAGGGATGGCGTGATAGCCGACCTTGAATCCACTGAAAAAATGATACGTTACTTCCTCTCCAAGGCGCTTCCGCATCGTTTCCGGCTCGTTAAACCCCGCATGATCATAGGGATTCCATCCTGCATCACGGAAGTTGAACGCAGGGCCGTCGAAGAATGCGCATACAAGGGTGGAGCGCGGGATGTGATGGTCATAGAAGAAAGCCGCGCCGCCGCCATAGGCGCGAATATCCCCATTTTCGAACCCGCCGGACACATGATATGCGATATAGGCGGGGGTACTACGGAAATTTCCGTGATTTCACTGGGCGGCATGGTGATAAGCAACGCCATAAGGCTGGGAGGCGATGAATTTGACGAAGCCATAGTTAAGTATGTCCGCGGCGCGCACAACCTGATAATAGGGGAACAGATGGCGGAGAAGTTAAAGATAGAAATAGGCAGCGCACTGCCTGATAAAACTATAGAAAAACTCGAAATAAAAGGCGGAGACGCGATTACCGGCCTGCCGCGCCGGTTGGAAATAGATTCCACCGAGGTGAGCGAGGCCCTGCAAGACCCGTTGAGTCAGATAATCGAAGAGGTAAAAAAAACCCTGGGGCAGACGCCGCCGGAACTTGCCGCGGATATCGTCGATCAGGGAATCGTAATGACAGGCGGCGGCTCCCTCTTAAAGGGACTGCCCAAGCTGATTTCCAAAGAGACAAACGTCCCTGTGATACTTGCGGAAAACCCGCTTGAATGCGTAGCGCTGGGCGCGGGTAAATACTTTGATAACGTGCGGGGCTTTGATACATCACGTAATATTTATGATAACCTTAACAGATAATGACGCGGGGTAACTTAAAACAAAAAAAACGTATAGGTGCCGACGTTTATGTCCTTGCCGTGCTTCTGCTTGTTTCTTTTTCACTGTTGCTGTTTTCTACAAGAAGTTTTGTAATCAATATCAAAGATACAGGACTCTCCGTTTTTTCCGGCATACGCGGCGCAATACACGCCGTTTCTTCCGTAGTATCCAGAACCCTGCTTTCCATAAATGAGTTGGCCGTACTGAAGCGCGAGTACAACGAATTGTTGGCGCGCCTTGAACGCTACGAACAACTTGAACGCAGCGCCGCCGAGATACGCGCCGAAAATTACCGCCTCCGCGAACAGTTGGAGTTTTCAGAGGACTTGTTGTACAGACACATACCGGCTGAAATTTCAGGCTACGACCCGGATAATATTTTTTCCGCCTTCGTCATTAACAAGGGAAAAATGCACGGCATTGAAAACAATATGCCGGTGATAGCATTTCAAAACGGAATGCAGGCTTTGGCGGGCAAGGTTATACAAACCGCTCAAATGGAAAGCCTTGTAATGCCGCTGTACGATCAGCGCTGTTTCGTCTCCGCCCGCCTTGCCAGCGAGCGTTACGAAGGCATAGTCGAAGGGCAGGGCAGACCCGGACTGCCGCTGCTCTTGCGCTCCCTCACAAAAAAAGCGCGGGACAGCATAAAAACAGGCGACATCATCGTTACCAGCGGTATGGGCGGCGTATACCCCGCCGGCATCACGCTTGGCAGAATAAGCGGGATACTGTTTCAGGAGTATGAAACCTCCATAGAACTGGAATTGGAAAGCGCTATAGATTTTTCGCGTCTTGAGTATGTTTTTGTCATAGAAAAAAAGCCGCAACAGTAAAGAGGAAACAAAGAATGACAAAAAAAATAATCTGGACAACCCTGCTTATTACAGCGGCGGCAGTCCTCCAATCCACATTGCTGTCACCGTTATCCGTGTATTTCTATGCAAAACCGGACATCGCTCTGGATATCCTTGTCTTTTCCGCATACCTTAACGGCGTAATGACGGGCCAGCTTTCCGGTTTCTTTTCCGGACTCTTCATGGACTTCCTGTCCAACGCCCCTCTCGGCCTCAACCTCTTTGTCCGCACCATCATAGGCGCCGTATCCGGCCTCCTAAACGGCAGCTTCCTGATTGACTCAGTCTTTTTTCCCGTGCTCCTATGCGCATCCGCCACACTGCTAAAAGCAGCCATCCTCGCTCTGCTCAACATCCTGTTCGCCGGCGTAGTCCCCGCCTACTCGCTTACCGCCCCCGCCCTATGGGTAGAACTCGCCATGAACTCCGCATTGGCCCCGCTAATATTCATTTTACTAAAGATGTTCAACAACTTCCTTTCAAAACGCCGCCGCTGACCCACTAGCCCGCCAGCGGGTTTAAAGGCGCTCCGCGCTAACACCCCGAAGGCTGCTTTCGGCTTCTGCTTTCACCGCACAAAACCGCTTGACATTGATTACTATCTCTTGTAAGTTATATATATGAGCAGTTGTTCAACTGTTGAGGGAACGGTATGTTAAAAGACGCTTTGGACATCGAGAGTTGTGATTGCAACGTAATCCACGAGGAAGTGGTAGCCGCCGTCAGGAAAAAAATGCCCGATGATGAGGTATTGCTCGATTTGGCGGACCTGTTTAAGGTGTTCGGCGATTCTACCAGGGTCAAAATCATCTGCGCCCTCCTCAGGGCCGAGATGTGCGTCTGCGACATCGCCGTCCTTCTCGGCATGAGTAAGTCCGCTATCTCCCACCAGTTGCGAACCCTCCGCCAGACCCGGCTGGTGAAATACCGGCGGGAGGGGAAGGTGATCTATTATTCCCTGGAGGACGAGCACGTGGGAAACATCTTCGACCAGGGCTTGGTACATGTCAGCGAGTAGGGGACGGTATTTTTTTTTCGTAAACAGTTGAACAGATTATCAACTGTTCAATGATGATTGATGAAGGAGTGTTACATGACAACTAGAACTTATGTTTTGGAAGGGCTTTGCTGCCCCAAATGCGCGGCAAAGATAGAAAAGCACGTTGCCGCGTTGGAGGGAGTAAGCCGGGCGCTGGTCGATTTTTCCGTACAAAAACTTACCATTGAGGCGCAAAACGCAGGATTGTGGGATGACATCATCACCCGCGCCTGCGCCGTCATCAAAAAGCTTGAACCTTCTGTTGAACTGCGGGATGCGGTTCTTTTTCCAAAACGGGAAACGGCGGGAGGCAAAACGGATTCCGTTGCCCTGCTCCGGCGCATAGGACTGGGACTCGGCGCGGCTATCTTCGCTTTGGGCATGGTCTTTGAATATGTTCCGTCCATCGCGCTCCCGCCCCTTGCGCGGCTTGCCCTCTTTCTCGTGAGCTATATCCTCGTGGGCGGCGAGGTGCTGGTCAAGGCAATCAGGAACATCAGCAAAGGGGAAGTATTTGACGAGAACTTTTTGATGGGCATCGCCACCATAGGGGCTTTTGCCATAGGCGAATACCCCGAAGGCGCGGCGGTGATGATATTCTACCAAATCGGCGAAGCCTTTCAGAGTTACGCCGTGGGACGTTCCCGCAAATCCATATCCGCCCTCATGGACATAAGACCGGATTACGCCAACCTCAAGACCGCCGCCGGACTCGAGCGTGTCTCCCCGGAAACGGTACGCATCGACGATCTCATTGTGGTAAAGCCGGGCGAAAAAATCCCGCTGGACGGCGTGGTGGCAGAGGGCTTTTCCGCGCTGGATACCTCGGCGCTCACAGGCGAATCCCTCCCCCGGGACGTAGAGCCGGGCAGCGCCGTCCTTTCCGGTTCTATCAACAAGAGCGGACTGCTCACCATCAAGGTCAGCAAGGTCTTCGGGGAATCCACAGTCTCTAAAATCCTAGACCTCGTGCAGAACGCCGGCAGCAAGAAGTCCGTCACCGAAAACTTCATCACCAAATTCGCCCGGTACTACACCCCGGCGGTCGTCTTCTCCGCTGTTGCGCTGGCTGTGCTTCCGCCCCTCCTCATCCCCGGCGCGAGTTTCGCCGAATGGATAAACCGGGCGCTCGTGTTCCTCGTGGTTTCCTGCCCCTGCGCCCTCGTAATCTCTATACCCCTGAGCTTCTTCGGCGGTATAGGCGGCGCTTCAAGG
>JAIRMY010000187.1 GCA_031258335.1 Spirochaetaceae bacterium
CCTGATTTTAACGATGGGGAACGGGAAATTGACGATTGCATTGATTTTATCGCATCGGTATCGGAGGACATTCCCTGGCATATCAGCGCTTACCATCCGGCGTACAAATGGAATAGCCCTGCTACAAAAACGGAGACTATACTCGGCATAAAAAAACGCGCCAAACAAAAACTTATTCACTGTTATACCGGCAACATAGGTAATGACGACAATGATACGTTTTGCCCCTGCTGTGGCGCGCTTCTGGTAAAGCGTAACGGATACAGGGTAAGAACAGACCGGCTTGTAAAGAAAAATCCGGATGATCGCGCGTACTACTGCGGGCAATGCGGAAGTCCCAGCGTCTTGCGGCGCTAAGAGGAGATTTTGTGAAAGATAACTTTGTAATAACCGCTACGGAAACTATGCGGAATTATGCGTCAACGGTTGCCGGTATTCTGGGGCGGTACCCGGATTTTTCTTCGATGAACAGCTTGAACAGCGTAAACGCCGTAGATTCCCTAAAGGTAAAATGTTTTGCCGACGGTGAAATGGAAGTCGAAATACTAAGCTCAATGCGCGGAAAAGCCGTTGTTATTTTTTCAAACAGCGCGCGCAACGAAGCGGGACTGGATATCAATAAAGCCAAACTGGAACTGTACCACGCCATTGACGCGCTGAAATGTTCCCGCGCGGAAAGAATAATCGTGTTTGAGCCCTATGTATCCTGCGGGCGTTCCGACAGGCCGCTCGTGCGTAATTCCGTAGGTCTTTGGATACATTTCAAAACGCTCGTGAGCCTCGGCGCTTCGCATATCGTAACTTATCAATTACACTCTGATAAATCCAAGGCCATGGTTGATCCGGCGCTGTGCGTGTTTGACGACGTTCCCGTATTTACGCTGTTAAAAAAATACATCTGCGATCATTATATAAAGGATTTGGAGACGCTGGAGACAACGGTGCATAACAACTGGGCATTTTGCTCGGTTGACGCGGGTGGCGAAAAACTTACACAACGTTTTGCAAACGCCTTTAACGCGCCGCTTGTAATAGCGCATAAACAGCGCGATTATTCGAAGTTAAATACAGTTGAATCTATACATATACTCTCGGCGGAACCTATAGAAGGCAAAACGCTTTGGATAGTTGACGATATGGTTGATACAGGCGGCTCCGTTGAAAGCCTTATCAACGCGCTCTTGAAATTTAACCCCGCGGAAATTAACATAGCCGCCGTTCACGCGCCGTTTTCCAGCCCCGCACGGAAACGCCTTGCCGCGCTTACTGAAAAAAAACTTTTGAAACGCATAATCGTAACGGATACGACGTATTTTCCGCCTTCTACGCCGCCGGACTTTCCCAACCTAGAGATAGTCCCGTCGGCTGAACTGTCGGCGCGGGTAATCAGCAACATCGTATCGGATCATTCGATGGCGGACATACACAAAAGTTTTAACGCAAAGGAATACCTTCAAAATTTGGACCTGTTTTCGCCGTAAAGCCTCCCCCTAGATATTTTGAAACCGTATGGATTATCATGCTTTACAAATATTACGGAGGACTTCAAGCTGAAATGATTAAAATTGCTACTATCGCGGGTTCTGACGCTTCGGGCGGCGCGGGACTGGAAGCGGATCTCAAAACCTTTGAGGAATATGGACTCTACGGCATGGCCGCCGTAACGGTGATCGCCGCGATGGACCCGGACGCGGACTGGGCGCACAGCGTGTTTCCCATTGAGGAAAACTGCCTCCGTTCTCAGATGGAGACGGTTTTCAAGGGTGCGGGTGTCGCCGCGGCCAAATCGGGGATGCTCGGATCGTTTTACGCCGTGGATCTTACCGCGGAATACATCAAGGCGTACGGCGTAAAGAACTATATTTTGGATCCGGTAATGGTCTGCAAAGGCGCAAAGGAGGCTCTTAACCCTGAGTTGAACGCCGCTATAGCGGAAAAACTCCTTCCTCTGGCGGAAGTAGTAACACCGAATCTTTTTGAAGCGGAACAGTTGTCGGGGCTTGATGAGATTGCTTCGATAGACAGGATGAAGGAGGCGGCTAAAATCATCTATGATAAAGGCCCCCGCGGCGTCTTTATCAAGGGCGGGGCAAAATTGGTCTCTTTGGCTCCGGTTTCCCGCGAGGCTCACCCCAAGGCTGTTGATATTTTTTATGACGGCGGCGGCTTTGAACTTTTCGAGGCGGAACTTGTCCAAACCAAATGGAATCACGGCGCGGGCTGTACTGTTTCAGCTGCCATAGCCGCCGGCCTGGCGCGAGGGCTCCCGGCGCGGGATGCCTTAGCGCTGGCAAAGAAATTCATCACCGCAAGCCTCAAAGCCGGTTTCCCCCTCAACCAGTGGGTAGGCCCCGGCAACCCCGCTGTCTGGAGAGCGGCTTTCGAATGACACGCCCGCCATGGACGGCGGGTTTGGCCTCGACCCGCGTGGTCAGCTTTCAACTTTGAATTTGGAGACCTCTTTTACCAGCATATCGATGCTTTCTTTATTTTCCCCGCTGATCGTGTTGACCCTGGTTACCGCGACGTTGATCTGGTCGGCACCCGTGGCCATCTCGTTAATGCCGTTGTTTATCTCCGCCGTTACCGCTTCCAGGGTTTTGCTCTCCTCGATAACCTTTT
>JAIRMY010000201.1 GCA_031258335.1 Spirochaetaceae bacterium
CCCCATATCGCCCTGCCGTGGTCGGGGCGTATAACGCCGTCAAAGCCCACGTCGTACAGCGCCTTCATAATCGCGTATATATCCATGGAACCGTCGCTTGAAAGGTGCGCCGCCTCCTCGAAATCGCCGGGACCGTTGTGTTTGAGATTTCGCACATGGGCAAAGTGTATTCTACCTTTGAGCGAGTGTATGATGTCCGGAATGTCGTTTTGGGGATTCGTTCCCAGGCTGCCCGTACAGAGCGTTACGCCGTTGTGCGGGTTGTCAACGGCTTTGATAAACCGGAGGAGTTTTTCTTTTGCCGTAACGATGCGCGGGAGACCGAACACCGGCCACGCCGGGTCGTCAGGGTGTATCGCCATGTTGATGTTGTATTTATCGCAGACAGGCATGATAGCGTTTAGGAAGTAAGTCAGGTTGCCGAACAACTTGTCTTCGTCAACGTCCTTGTACATCTCAAACAGTTCTTTGAGCTTCGAGATACGCTCAGGCTCCCAGCCCGGAAGGGTAAATCCGTTGGACTGGGAATTCATCGCCGAAGACATATCGTTAGGATCGATTTTGTCAATGATTTTTTGGTCGTAACTCAGCACCGTGCTGCCGTCGGGTCGCAACTTCGCCAAATTTGAGCGCGTCCAGTCGAAAACCGGCATAAAGTTATAACAGATGAGGTGTATATCCGCCTTTCCCAGCCGTTCAAGGGTTGTGATATAGTTTGCTATATACTTATCACGGTCAGGATGCCCTGTCTTTATAGCGTCGTGTATGTTCACGCTTTCTATGCCGGCGATGACCAGCCCCGCATCTTCGACCTCTTTTTTTATAGCCTTGATATCTTTCTCTTCCCACGTTTCACCCGGCTTTGTGCCGTAAAGCGTAGTGATTACTCCGGTAAGCCCCGGAACCTGCCTGATTTGCGCCAGGGTAACCGAGTCGTAACCCGTCCCGAACCATCGCATAGTCATTTGCATGATTTTCCCCCAAAAATTGAAATTATGTGCCGCAAACACTGGTGTAAACAGATGTAAATAGCGGTTAAATGTACACCATACGCCTCTGTTCTGTCTAGGCTAAAACCATGCGTTAATGGGGGGGTGGGGGGAGGGGGACATCAGAGGCGCCGGAGGCGAGCCTGATGCCGGGCACAAGCCGCCGCGCGGCTTGTGCCCGCGTGTTTGTTATACAGTCTTAAAGTTGAATTTAAGCTGCGGAGGTTTTTTTAGCGTATTTTCGATATTATTTCCCGAATAGGAATTTACGGCGGCGGTTTCCGCGTTCTTGCCGTAAAAGCCGTTATTCAGCGCATAAATGGCTATTTGTGTCCTGTGTTCCAGGTGTGTTTTTTGAAGGATGACCGATATGTAATTGCGGACGGTTCCTTCTTTGAGGCGGAGTATTTCCGCGATTCGTTTGTTGGAGAGTCCTTCTCCTATGAACGCCGCAATCTTCGATTCCGTGCGTGTAATTTGCGGCGGCAAGGACTTGCCTGCGCCGTTACCTGAACCGGCTTGCTGCCGCTGAGTTCCGGTTTTGACTATCTCTGAAAACAGGTCAAACGTACGCGAGGCTACGGCGCGGCTCATATAGAAGTGTCCCAAATACACATTCCGTATCGCCTTGGTTACCTCTTCTAATACGGAAGCACGGAGTAAGAAGCCTTTGACGCCGCAGCATACGGCATTGATGATAGCTTTATCGTCCATATCTTTGGCGAGCACGATGACCGAGGCTGACGAATGGCGTAGGCGTATAGATGCCGCGGCTTTTAAGCCGTCAAGCAAAGGCGTTTCTATGTCCAAAATAACCACGTCAGGTTCAACCTTGTCCATCAGCCGCATCGCGTCATAACCGTCCTTGCCTACTCCGACTAAATCAAAATCAAACTGCGTCAAAAGCAGGTTTTTTATTGTTTCCCTGAAAGGCAGTTGATTATCCACCAGTATAATTTTCATAATTACCTCCATAACGGATGAAAATATTTATCCAAATAAAAAAATGCGGGCAAAACCGCCGTTTTCAAATGGTAGAGAGAAAGTATGCTGTCGTTTTGAAATGTTTGCAAGCAATTATTCTTGTAGAATGACATTTGTCATATTCTGATGCGGTACAGTAGTTTACTCGTACTAACAAGAGTCGTCCGCCGAAAAGACGTGTATATTCTTACAGCGGAATCAATTTTAATTCAAAACGCCGTATGGTCGCTTCCTGGTGCGCCTGTAGGATTTCCTGCCTATCAAAGTCTTCATTGAGTTTTCGCTGCTTGGGGATTATAGTGTCAAGTCCTAAAATAGGTTGTGTCGTCAATCACCGCGACCGCCTCCCTTTGTTCCGAAACGAACAGCCAATTCCGTATTCCTGCTTCAATATCCCATTCAGCCGCTCGACATTAGCGTTTTCATAACAGTGTATCTCCTCAGGTCTCCTTACCGAAAGCCCGTGAACTTTGAGCTTTTCAACATACATATGCGAGCAATACTGGCGGCAGCAATGAGAAATGAAGCGCTCGGGCGGCGGCGGTCTTTACCGGGGCGTTTTTTGGGTGTACATTGAATCGTATGAGCGATGCGGCAAGAAACATATTCGGCGAAGGGCGACGTTTTACATACGCCGATTACAAGGACTGGGAACTGGACGCGGGGGAACGTTTTGAGCTTATCGACGGAATAGCATACGCTATGGCGGCCCCCAACGATTCCCATCAGGCGATCAGCGGGGAAATTTTCCGGCAAATAGCGAATTATTTACACGGCAAACCCTGCAAGGTGCGTTCGGCCCCCTATGACGTGCGGCTGTTCTACGCGGAAGACGAAAGCGACGACACGGTGGTTCAGCCGGACATTTCCGTTATCTGCGATGAAAAAAAGCGGGGCCCGGAAGGCTGCCGGGGGGCGCCGGATCTGGTGGTGGAGGTACTTTCGCCTTCAAATACCGCCGATGAAACCGTCCGCAAATTCAACCTCTACATGAAGGCCGGGGTCCGGGAATACTG
>JAIRMY010000205.1 GCA_031258335.1 Spirochaetaceae bacterium
GTTACTTTGAACGCTTTCTACAAGGCATGGAGCAGGGTTACCGGAAGCTCGTCGCCAGAGTGCTGCGGCACAAACTGATAGTCGTGGGGTTTCTCTTACTGCTGTTTGCAGGCAGCATCCTCGCCGTCCCAAGAATAGGCTGGATATTCATGCCGGAGTCGGCGGCGGACTCAGTTTCGATAAACGTTACGATGCCGCTCGGCACGGCGCTGCCTGAAACGGAAAAAACCTTGAAACAGGTCGAGGCCATAGTCAAGAAGGAGTTGACAAAGGACGGGAAAGCAGCCTACGACCGCCTGGTACTCAACGCCGGGGGCGGGGGGCGCTTCAGCAGAGGCGGTACAAATTCGGGTTCTCTACGCATAAACCTGCCTGAATTCGATAAACAGATTATGGACGCCAACGAGATTCAGGCGGTGATACGCCCATACTTTAACCAGTTTCCCGGCGTACTGTTCCGCTTTTCATCGGGGGGCGGCATGATGGGCGGCGGCGGCAGCGGCAACCCCATAGACATAGTTCTCCACACCGAAGACTTGATAAAAGGAAAAGCGACAGCCGACAAAATATCCGGCCTGTTAAAAGAAAAAATAAGCGCGGTAACCGAGCCGCAGGTGAGCCTTAACGACGGACTGCCGCAGATAGAAGTCGAACTCAACCGTGAACGTATGTACGCCCTCGGACTCAACGCATACACCGTCGGGAATGAAATCAAGGCGGCTGTTGACGGGATAACCGCCTCGCAGTTCAAGAGCGGCAACGATGAACTCGACATAATACTGATTCTGGCGGAGGCGGACAGGAGCAGCCTGCCCGCGCTTGACCACATTTTTGTGCGGAGCAGCGTTACCGGCGCCCGCGTCCCGCTTTCAAATTTTGCCAACTACAGGGAAGGCACAGGCCCCTTGACTATAAGCCGCGAGAATCAGAGCCGCGTGATTCACGTAACAGCCGGCGTAAAGCCGGGCACAAAACTCAACGAAGTCGAGGCGGAGATTCAGGCTCTGATAAGAGCCGAGATACCGGCGGAAGACGATGTAATAATAACCTACGCGGGCGACAACGCGGAAATGATAAAAATGTTTGGAAACTTTGTGCTGATAATGATAGTCGCCGTCGCCCTTGTCTTTGGCGTAATGGCGAGTCTGTTTGAAAGTTTCCGCGACCCGTTCATAATCATCTTTACGATTCCGCTGAGTATCATAGGCGTCGTGGCGATATACGCGATTACCGGCGACCGTTTCAACATACTCACCGCCGTCGGCATACTCGTACTGCTCGGCGTAATCGTAAACAACGGGATCATTCTTGTTGACTACACTAATATGCTTAGAAAACGCGGTGTCGGGCTTGAAGCCGCCTGCATAGAGGCCGCCGGCAACAGGCTCCGCCCCATACTGATGTCAACGCTTACCACAGTGCTGGGCTTGGCTCCTATGGCATTTGTACCCGGCGAAGGCTCTGAAATGGTAGCCCCCATAGGCAAGACCGTTTTCGGCGGGCTTACATTCGGCACTCTGATGACGCTGTTCCTCATGCCCGCGATCTACGCAAAGCTCAACAAGCATGACGATGAACGCCGCGCCATCGCCGACATGAAACGCGAAGGCATAGCATCGGGCTTGAGCAAGGCCGAACTGAAAGACCTGATCAAGCGGAAAAAAGCGGAGCAGCACGCAAACGAACAGAAAATGGCGGCGGCGCGGAGAGACTAGGCGGAGGGCGGTATGCAAATGAGTATGTATTTACAACTGCTGGTTGCTAACCGCTAACCGCTTGTGATAGGGTGATTCTATGTTTTACCTGTTTATCGGCTCAACGGAGCTGTCGAAAGTACCCGGAGTTTCAGCGGCGGGAGCGAACCCGGAAGTAACCCCGTACACCGCGCCGGTGGATGCGGACATGATCCGCTTCGGGCGTTCCAGGATTTTCAAGGGGCTTCCCGTCGATCCTCATGGGCATCCCACCCCGGCTATTATCACGAGGGCGGCTGTCCTCGAGGCGGGCATACCGGTAACGGCGGTGCAGGCGGGTTCATGGATGGCGCCCTCCCCGCCATATATCGAAACCGGCGCGTCTCCGGCTGGGGATCCGCGCTTTGGCCCCGCCGTGCCGGACGCGGCGGGAATCATGGAAAGCGGGGCGGAGCTTGCTCGGAACGCGGGGAAACCTCTCTTTGTAATGGCCGCCGAGTCCGTGCCGGGAGGGACGACTACGGCGTTGCTCGTCCTCCGTGCCCTGGGGTACCGGGAAATGGTTTCGTCTGCGGGTCCGGAAAACCCCGTGAACCTGAAAGAGTCAGTCTGGGCTGAGGCGGCGCGGCGGCTGGGCATCAGGGCGGGGGCGCTGGCGGACGATCCGCTCCGGGCTATAACCGAGCTGGGTGACCCTATGCAGGCCGCAGTGGCGGGCTTCGTTGAGGCCCTGCCGCCGGAAACGGAGGTGGTACTGGCCGGTGGAACCCAGATGCTTGCGGTAGCGGCGCTGTTGCGGGCGCTTTTTCAACGCCGCAACGGAACGCCGAAAAAACTCCCGCTGGTGGCCACGACGAATTACGTGCGGCGTGACCGTAACGCGGACTTTTCCGCCCTGGCGCTAAACATAGGCGTGGAAACCTGGTCGGCGCCGCTTGATTTTTCCCGCTCCCCCCACCCAGGCCTCGCCGGGTACGAGGATGGCTACGTCAAGGAGGGCGCCGGCGCGGGGGGCGCCGTGTACTACGCTGAACGTCTGGGGGTACAGGCGGGGCGGGTGATAGAACGGACAAACGCCCTGTACAGTGAGATGATGAACGAAAAAGCCTAAAGCGCACGGCGAATTGGTGCGGCGGGAAATAGTCCGCTCCCGGTAATGAGAGAGTTAATAGTACAGGAGAAAATATGCGAATAGAAATTATCGCTAACTTAACGGTTGAAGAAAATATTATGGATGCGTTGCGTACTGAAGGCGTGGCGAAATTTTATACAAAGATGCCGTCCGTACACGGCGTGGGGAAACGCGGCCCCCGCATGGGAGACGCGGTGTGGCCCGAAGAAAATTTTGTCATGGTCGTTTGGTGCGATATGGACGAAGCGCTCGGCATAGAACGCGCCGTGAACCGCGTAAAAGAAAGTTTTCCTGACGAGGGCATAAAACTGTTCGGCTTGCACGAAATTTACGCCAATAAAAAGCTGCTGTAGCGCGGCAACGCGATTACAGCGGATTCAGCGTATACACATTGGATTATCCCAATGAGGAGGTAAGGGCGGCGTTTGCCGAATCACTACAAAGAATGGCGGGTAAAAAAGGGTAGCGTTGTTGAATAAGGTATTGATATGATTTTTAAGCGAAGGATGATTCGGATTGCGTTGCTTTGCTGTGCGGCGGCCTCTATTGCCATCGGAATAGTGCGCGGAGACGCGGCGGCATTGTGGCGCAAGGCGGTTTTTGTCTGTTTGGAGTGCACGGGAATTGCTTAAAAGGCGCGTGTCGCAAATATTATCCGCCTTGCTGTACAACGCCGAGGTGGTAAATTTTAAGAATGGAACCGTGTCCAGAAGCCCGTTGAAGAGAGGCTGCGTACCAGGGCTTAACTGTTATTCCTGTCCGGGTGCTATAGCATCCTGTCCGCTGGGCGCTCTGCAAAACGCACTTGCCGAAGGCCGCGTCCCGTTCTTGGCCATGGGATTCGTGTTGCTGTTCGCCGTTATGATGGCAAGGACTGTTTGCGGCTTTTTCTGTCCGTTTGGTTTCTTTCAGGAACTCTTGTACAAAATTCCGTCCCGCAAACTGCCCAAAACGGCATTTACACGCGGATTGAGTCTGGCAAAATACGGGTTTCTCGTGGTTTTTGCGCTTGGGATGCCGCTGGCGGCGTTTTTTGTCCAGGGGTACGGCGCCCCGTTTTTCTGCGAATTCTTTTGCCCGGCGGGAACACTCGAAGCCGGAATTCCGCTTGTTTTGGCGGACAGCATCCTTGCCGCCGCAGCGGGCGGGCTTTTCATCTGGAAACTCTGCGTACTTGCCGCGGTACTCATACTGTCCGTATTTTGTTTCCGTCCTTTCTGCCGTTTCGTCTGTCCGCTCGGCGCATTGTACGGACTGTTCAACAGGTACGCGATTTTGGGATTAAAGTTTGATGAATCAGCCTGCGTTAACTGCGGCGCCTGTGTGAAAAAATGCGGCATGGATACTAAAACTGTCAACGACCGCGAATGTATACGCTGCGGCAAATGCGCCGCGGGATGCCCGGCAAAAGCCATCACCGTTACATTGCCCGGCATCCGGCGTTCATTCATCATTTTCCATAGGACTTTTTCTTTGATTCAGGGTAAATTAAAAGTATGGAAAGGAGAAAAATGAAACCAAAAGCAAAAATTATGACTCAGGCGGCGGTTTTTTTTGCCGTCATGACCGGCCTTACCATAACCGGCGGGAGTGCGTCTGCGGCGGAACTCAAGGCGGGGACAGTCGCGCCGGATTTTACATTTACCGTTGCGCCGGGGGGCGGGAAACAGACGCTGTCGGATTACAGGGGTAAGCCGGTCGCGCTGCATTTTTGGACTTCATGGTGCGGACCCTGTATCCGCGAACTGCCGTTGATCTCGGAATTTAGCGCGGCAAATACCGGTTCAATTGCCGTCCTTGCGGTAAACTGCGGTGAACCGGAGAAAATAGTCAATTCGTTTGTTTCAAAGTTGAAACTCAGCCTTAATGTTATCATGGACGGCGACGGTTCAATCAGCAGACTGTACAGCATAAACGCCATACCGCAGACCTGGCTGATAGATGAAAACGGTGTCATCCGCTCCATACGAGTCGGCGCTTACAACAAGAGAGCGCTTGATAGAGACTTTGCGGCGCTGCTCAAAAACAGCCAGCAATGATCCCACCGGCGGGTGAGTCTGTTGGGGAGCGACTGGCCGCATTGAAATACCATGTTGAACCGCTGGGCTGCGCGAAGAATCAGGTTGATGCGGAAACCATTATGGCGCATCTTAACGCGGCGGGGGCGGAACTTGCCGAAAGCCCTGAAGAAGCGGGACTCATCATAGTCAATAGCTGCGGTTTTATCGAGGAAGCCAAGCGGGAGTCCATAAATGCCGTGTTGGGGTTTAGAAAGAAGTACCCCGGCAAAAAAATAATTCTGTCCGGCTGTCTGGCGCGGCGCTACCAAAAAGAACTGGAAAAAGAACTTGTCGAAGCCGACGCGATTTTCGCGGATGCCAACCTTGCCGCTATAGCGCCGTTTGCGTTTAGACTGACGGGATTTTCAGGGACATTCGGCAAAGCTCCGCCTTTGAGCGCTGAACGTGTCAAACTCCTTTCACTGCCCGGTTCCGCCTACGTCAAGATCGCGGATGGTTGCGATAACCGCTGTTCGTTTTGCGCTATTCCGCTGATACGCGGCGGGCTTCACAGCAGAAGCATAGAGGAGATAACAGGCGAATGCGCCGCCCTTTTAAGGCGCGGGGTAGTTGAACTATGCCTTGTCGCCCAGGATCTAGCCTCTTACGGCGCGGATGGCGGCGCGGCGAAAGGCGGGCTGCCTAGGCTCCTCAAGTCCCTGTCCGCCCTGCGCGGCGATTTCTGGGTACGGCTCCTGTACCTGCACCCCGACCATTTTCCGTTTGACATACTCGAAACCATCGCGGAGGATAAACGTTTCCTCCCGTACTTCGACATCCCGTTTCAACACGCCTCGCCGTCCGTGCTTCACACGATGAACCGGCGCGGAAACGCGGAAAAATACCTCGCGCTGATAGAAGGTATACGTTCCGCCTTTCCGGACGGCGTTATACGTTCAACTTTTTTGACCGGGTTCCCCGGCGAAACGGAGGCGGATTTCCGCGCCCTGCTCGATTTTCAAGGTGCGGCGCGCCTTGACTGGCTTGGAGTCTTTGTTTTTTCCCGTGAAGAAGGCGTACCCGCCTATCATCTCAGGGGACGACCTTCAAAAAAAATAAGCGGTGAACGTAAACGTATAGTTGAAACGCGGCAGATACCCATCACCGCGGAGCGAATGGACCGGTTCACCGGGCGGCGCATGACCGCGCTCGTCGAAGAACGGCTTGACGGTGAGGAAGGCGTCTACCTTGGCCGCCTTTTCTGTCAAGCGCCTGAAGTTGACGGCGCGGCGGTAATCGAAAGCGCCGTCCCATTGCAACTTGGATCTTTCATACAAGGAACGGTTCTTGGCCGCGCCGGATTCGATCTCCGCCTGCGGATCGGCTGACAGCGGGTCTAAAGGCGCTCCGCGCTAGCGTCCCGAAAACAGCCTTCGGCTTCTGCCTTCACTACGGAAATAGCTCTGGCATACGCGACTGATAGCGTATTTACGCATTACAGTCAATACGATAAGGGCGCACCCCCGCCCGGCTGTAATCGTGATAGTTTAATCAGACACTTGAAAAAGCATAAAAAGAATGTAAAATGGTATACATGGAAATAGCGTATATACCCCAGAGGTATCAAAACGACATCGAACTGGCTGTAAATTATCTCAAGAACGAAGGTTGTTCCGCCATTTATTTATTTGGCTCAATAGTTACTGGAAAAACTCATGATGATTCGGATATAGACATTGGTGTGAAAGGACTGCCGCCAAAGAAATTTATTAGAACATTTTCAGTATTAAATAACAAATTATCGAACAAAATTGATCTTGTCGACTTTGATATAAACATTCCTTTTTTTGAACTTCTAAATTCATTGGGAGAGGTAGAGAAAATTGGATGAAAATGTGAAACAGAAAATACTATTCGAAATATCACAAATTGATGAAGTAATTGACAGCACTAAACCGCTTCGTAATTTATGTAAAATAAGAACGCCTGATATAATTGAAAAATCGGCAGTGGCATTATTATTGCAATCATTTTATAATGGAATAGAGAATATTCTTATAATAATTGTAAAATATTTTGACGCAAAATTACCAAGTAGCAGTAAATGGCATAAAGAATTACTGGAAAAGTCTTTTGAAGAATCGGAAAAACATAAGCCAATTTTCAGAGACGAGATAAAACTAATTTTAAACGATTATATGAGTATGAGACATTTTATAAGGCATACATACGGATTTAGACTTGATTGGGAACAAATGCAAGAACTAACAAATGGAATAGATGAAATTTGGATTATGGTAAAAGAGGATTTAAATAAATTTATAGGAGATAATTCGTAAGTGCCCGACTTCGTATACAGGACTGTTTACGCTTCTGGCCGGGCGGGGCGAGCTACGCAAAGTTCCTTTACCCGCCGCATGTCAGGCTTCGCCGCCGTTCCGGGCCGTAGCGTTGAAATGATACAGCCCGGCGGCTTCTCCAAGCCCGCCGGACTGTAATCGTGATAGTTAAATTACCGTTGGTGAAATTAGTAATCGTTACCCGTTAGTTCCTCCAAACTTCGAAATCAGTAATCTTTACTGTTCCAACACCATTTGAAAACGTTACAGAAGCCGCAGCACGAGCGAGTTTATCGGGGCTAGTGTAAAATGCAACAACGCTGTCGGAAATGATCAGCACTTCCATTGTTACAGTGCCGCTCCGTTATAACTTTCAATGCTACCGTTGCCCGTTGCCCTATAAACTTTAAGAGTCGCGGTTCCGTTCGAAATTTTTACGGCGTAAAGTGTCTGTTCATCCATATTGACGCTATCCACGGCAATAAGATCGTTGCCACTTGCATCCGTTGCAACAATATAACTGCCGTTATACTCGGACGGTATACCTGTAATGGTAAGCCTGCCGCTTGTGGAAACATCGCCTCCGCCGCTACCGCCTCCGGCGCTGTTATCACAGCCCACCAGTGTGAAAATCGCCGCCGCCAATATGACGGCGAAACCAAAAAATACTCCATGCTTAGTTTTCATGGTTACTCCTTATTGCGGGCATAGCCCGCTGTGAAAAATATACGTTACCCGCCAGTGCGGGTAACGCCGTCTTTGCGGCGTAAACGCCGGTATACGGTATAGAGAGAGAGTGCGGGCTTCGCGGTTTTGTGCCGCAAATCCGCGTGGGAAATCCATTGAGGAATG
>JAIRMY010000212.1 GCA_031258335.1 Spirochaetaceae bacterium
CAAATCTTTTAGTCTTTCGATGCTGATGGATTCGTAAGCTTTCCAGAAGGTGCCTTCCGTGCGTTTCGCGGTTTTCCTTTCTGGCGCGGACGCTCCCTTATATTCCTTCGCTTCCTCTACAGCCTTTAATACCACGTCGCGCCGTCCGGCGATGATGAGACCGTCCTGGTCTGTGTATCCGGTCTCCGATGCGGGCGGCAGTTCGGCAATACGGATTTTTCCGGCGTATCCGGTCTTTTGAATAATTTGCGGTATGTTCGTTTTCCGTTCATCGTCCCCGTCAAACGGCTCCAGCCCGGCCGCCTTGCGTCCGGCGCCGTCCGCGTCGAAAAAAATTATAATTTCCGGCGCTTCCATAAGGTGTTGTTTTACCACGGGGCCGGTAAGCCCGTAGGCGCCGCCGGCGGCGAACAGGTTTTCAATCCCGATCGCGCGGCAGGACAGCGCGTTCATCTCGCCTTCCACGATAATAACGGGCTTCCCGGCGTCAATCGTATCCGGCATGGGAAACGTACGACCGCATTTGGTGTTGCGCTTTTCACACGCCCTGCAATACGGATTTTGGGGATTGGCGGCGACTGGTTTCTTTTCACACCCTTTTCTTTTTTTGCACGATTTGCAATAACGCGTTTCGTAATAATGCAGTTTGTAGCCGGCGCCGAGCCGCATCACAACGCCGGAATGATCCCATAACGAATATCCGGTATTTGGATTAACAAGCGGTACGCCTATTTTTTTTAGATTGTCATTGCCAAAATCCTTGCGGACTTCCGCAAGTCCGGGCCAGTACATTAACTGTTCAACGATATACTTTTCAACATCGGACGGATATTCGCTTATCCCGTAATTCGTAGTCGCCTGCGCCCGGTCGTCAAGAAACCGTTTTATCATTTCAGGCGCGGCTTTGTTTTTACGCAGATACTCTTCTAACTTTTTACAAACTCCGGCATCGGGTTGGAATTTTGCCTCCTCTTTGCCCCGCCCTTCTTTGTTAAACTGTTGTTCTACCGGCTGAACACTCACGCCTCCGCCAAACAACTTTTCTACAAATTCGTACTGCGCTTTTTGCCGTGTTATGCCTTCCAGTATTCCCACCGCGTCATATATATCGCCGTGAATTCCGCACCCGTGGCACTTAAAAGAGTCGTCAAATATTTGAAGCGACGGATTTGCGTCGCCGTGTTTGTGTCCGCCTTTATTAAAACAATGGGTCGGACTTATGCTTAAATCCACATGATACCGTTTTAACAGTTCTTTGAGACGCGGCTTATACTTGTCAAAATCTATTTTCATATATTAAATTGCGCGATTTAGTTTTCGTTGTCTTCCCAAAACAACCAGCGCATTAACGCGCCGTAACAGTCAAACACGCGACGGGAGGCGTCCCGTCTTTTACGTACTCCGCACTTTTGCGCGTCAACCGGGCATACGCAGCACCCCCAAAATGCAGGCGACTCAATAAATCTCAAATGCGGTATCCCCAGCTTCCTTGCCGTTTGCCGAAGCTCCCGCCATTTCCGCAGCGGAACCGTCAGAGTTATCTTGACCTTTTCCTTCTCCAGTCTTGTTTGCCGCTCCTGCGGCGTTAGTTCCTGTTCGTTCATTTCCTGCTACCTCCGAATCTTCAAACACCTTTTTTACAAGGTGGACTTCCAACGGCAATACGCCGTTATTTTTACCCAAAATTTCCAGTTCCCGCGGCTCGTACCGCGTCTTGTCTTCGCAATATACTACACCGGTTTTTTTGCTCAACGCGATTTTCTGTTTGAGAATTTCGCTGTACAGGTATACAAAACCGGGCTTTTGCTCCATCGTCATAGTTTCTCGTGTAAAAGCGCTATGATGTCCCAAGCCGCTCCCATGCGGAGTGTTTTTGCCGGGTCGGTCTGCGACTCCTCGACGGCGTCTATATACTCTTTGATAATCACCAGCACGTCGTTAATATCAACCCGTTTATGCGGCGGGTCAAAATCCGCAAGCGTGCGCGTTTCACGCGGATTGGGGGTTAGCCTCGCCAGCGGTTTTTGTTGAGCCGTGTTTTTACGCGCCGTGCCGCCGTCGTACGATCCGCAGTCTTCAGCCTGCCGTCCGGTTTCCGGCGCCGCTTCGTTTTCCGTCTCCGTCTTTAGCTCCGGCGCCCCGCGATACTGGCGGCTGACGCGCCGCGCCGCCGCCAGTGTACCACCATCATCTTTTATACGTTCAATCAAAAGCGGAATATCCCCGTCAGCCGCCGAAGCGATTTCGCATAACGTGTTCGTGCTGATGCCCTCCGTGTCCAATCCGGCCCCGCAGGCTAGCTCGCGTATTTTATACGCGTTTATATTGCGCCAGATATACTGCTCGTTTTTGCCAAGCATCGCCGCAATTTCTTTTTGTGGTACCTTTTCGTCCTTTGTCATTTCATATATGCCGCGCTCGCGTTCCGGCGGCGATAAATCCGAGCGTTGCAAGTTTTCTATCAATTGAAGCGTGAGCTTGTCGCCGGAAACCACAACGGCATCTATGCGGTTAAAATCATCCCCTCTGTCGCAAAGCAGCCTGAACGCTCGGACGCGCCTGTGTCCCGCTACCAGTTCAAACTCCTCAACGCCGTCCGCGTTCACGCCCCTGGCCTTAACGAGTATAGGCTGAAGCTGTCCGTTGTTTTTTATCGTGTCCGCCAGCCCCTCAATGTCCGTATAATCACCCCGCACGTTTCCGGTCTCTATTATTTGCGCGAGATCAATTTTTCTTACGCTTCCCATCGATTCCAGTTTAGGCATTTTGCCCTCCGGTAATCTGTTTTACAAAAGGCAACAATTTCGCTTTGACCGCCGGATTAAAAATAAAATTTTGACCGCCCGTGATTTTTTTCAGGCTGGCGATGTAAGGAACCGGCTCATCCATAACGAAGCCGGCGAACTCGTTTTTATACTCATCGTATATGCCCGGCAGATTTGTTTTGTTGTTAAAGCAGTTTATGCAGATAAAAATTTCCGCGCCGACTTCGCAACACCTCAACTCCTCCAAATACAACCGCGTGGCGGCAAAATCAATGCGCGAGCAGGCGGCTGGAATTACAACCACATCGGAAGCAAACACGGCGTTCCGGGAATGCGCCCCCCAGTATCCAGGCGGGTCGATTATAATGTAATCGTATTTTTCGACCAGCCCGGCGCGTTTAAGGTTTATTTTAAGCTGGCTGTCCGTAATGTTATTGAGCCTCGACATTCTTATATCGCCCGGAATTATGTCGATGTTTTCACCCGCGCGGTAAACGCCGTCAAAGCTGTCAAGCGGCCCCGACAGAAGTTGCATTGAAGTATAATCCTTCATTATGCAGTCAAAAACCTGCGACAGGGCGCAGTTCGAATCGAGGTCTATCAGCAGAACCTTTTTACCGCCGTCCGCCAGCAGCCTTGCCAGCGTGGTGTTAAGCGTGGTTTTACCCGTCCCGCCCTTCCAGCTTGATAATGTTATTATCATTGTTTTCTCCTTATCATCAGCGTTCGCCCCTTTCCTCGTATACTTTCGGAAGCGAAACGGAAAAACGTTTCGCGTAATCTTTTAGCTTCTCGTCCGATACGTTGAGCCATTCGATAATATCCTCGCGCCGCCAGCACCGCCGCCCGCTTACAAGCCTGTATTTCGAGCCGCAGCACGGCTGTAAAAAAAGTTTTTGCCGGTAGGTGTTTAACGCGCCGCCGCCTTTGAGCGCCACAGCTTGTTCAAGCGATATCCACTCCGGCAGGTTTTCATACCGCGATTTCAGTTCCGCTTCTTTCCTTTGCCGGGCAATCTCAAGCGCCAGACCGTCAACAGCCAGCTTCAACCCCATAAGCGTCAAATTTTCTTCCGCGTTCATTTTCCCGCCCCTACAAACGCCGCGACCCGAGCCCGCACCCAGCTCTCGGTTGCCACCATTTGCCGCTTTATCAATACCGGATACCCGCCCGATGACTTGAACATTTTGTACATCCACACATGGCTGATTTCCGTTTCTATCGCGGCCGCGAACATACTCCTATACCGCACCCCCGCCACAAAAACGGGCTGTGCAACCCCGGCGATGCACGTCAAACACGGGTTTTTACTCATAATTCCCCCCTGCGCCATCGTTTTCTTCCAGCACAATCGGTATTTTTTCCGCTAGATTCCATTTCCGGTCAAGAACCGCTGTAAACCCGATGCCGCCTCTTTCTTTCAGGAGTTTTTTTACCCCCGCGGCACTTTTACAATGGATCTCGCGGCTTCCCTTTTTAAAAGGGAAGCCCTCGCTGTTCCATACATAGAGTTTCATATCTCCCGCTCCTTACAAATAAAAGACCGCTGCGCTTCAGCCGAAGCCGCCGTCTTTGCCGTTGCCGGCGCCGGAGGCAAAGCCCGCGCCGAAGCCGCCGTCTTTGCCGTTGCCAGAGGGAAAGTCCGCGCCGAAGCCGCCGTCTTTGCCGTTGCCGGCGCCGTCTGCGCTACCCGCGCCATTGGCAAAGGCGATGCCGGCGCCGTCTGCGCTGCCCCCGCCATATCTGTAGCCGTTGACCTCGCCGTCAGCGTCGCTTCTGATGTAGTTCATTTATAAAACTCCTTTAATGTCGCAAGCGCGGCTTCAGTTATCGGGAGGTACTCTACCGCCTCGGTAAGCGTTACTTCCGAATGGCGGTGCAGTTTGCCGCCGGTGATGCCCTTCTCCGCCACGCCGGATAACGACGGGGGTCCGTCCCACGACCATATCCGTGTGCAGTCCTTTAACCGGCAGACCTTGGGGTTGCCCTCGTCTATCCAGTCCAGCGTGCCAATGTGTACGCCGGCGGAATACGTCCGCACCACGTACTTCTTCCCAATCATGCTTTCTAAGCCGTTAGTCATTTTCTCTTTCCCTTTCATAAAAACCTCCTAAACTTTCGATATATTTAAGCCGTGCATCTTGCGGCATATCCATGTAGGTATCAATCAGTCTGTTGCGAAAACTGATAATATTGCCTCCGCGCCGCAAATCTGCTCTGATGTTTTCCGGCGCAACCGCAATCGCCTTTTCAAACAGAGCGTCACGGATTGCCCTTTGTTCTTTCGACAAAACGCTTATTTTAGCCTCGATAGCCGCCGCTTCCGGCAGGGCAAAAAAAGCGGCAAACAGGCGGTCGAATTCAAGGTCGTCTTCAATATCCGTGAGACTTACAAGGCGAAGTCCTTTACTTTTTATAAAGGCGATCTCCGTCCGCCGTTCATCGGCTTCAAGGCGCTTTAGCTTGGCCTCAAGCGCGTCATGCTCTTTTTTCAGTAAAACAGCAGCATAATCGTTCATATCCGCCCTCCCTACGCCGCCGGTCCGGGAACCGCCCCGGCCCCGTTAAACTGGGGCGCGTCCTGCCCCGCAAGCCCGTAATCCGCCTTGAGCGCCCTTTGCGCCCGCACCATAGCCCCGGCCTGGGACAACAGGTCATCCCTGACCGCCCGGCTTTCCATTTCCCGAAAAAGCGCCAAAAGGCTCTTTTCTTCTTCCGTGTGTTTCATAACAGCCTCCAAAATCAATCTATTTGAATTATACATCAAACCAATTGATTGCGTCAACAGTTTTTTCAAATAATTTGAAAAATATTGACTTTTTTTCAAATAAAGCGGATAATTAAACCATGAAGCAAATTTTAGGGGAACGAGTAGGTGAATTACGCAAGAATTTGGGGTTTAAGCAGGGTGAATTTGCCAAAAAACTCGGTTTAACAGGTGCCGCAATTTCTGCCATTGAATTAGACAAGGCCCCCTTAACCGACGCAAACATCCGCCTTATCTGCCTTACCTTTGGGGTGAATGAGGAATGGCTTCGGGAAGGGAAGGGGGAGATGATGGACGATGAGGCTGTCCTGTCAGACCAGGAACGCCAGTTGTTGGCGTTTTTTAGGGAACTTTCCCCTCTGGCCCGGAAAATGCTTATCGAATACGCTCAAAAGCTGG
>JAIRMY010000002.1 GCA_031258335.1 Spirochaetaceae bacterium
ACCCAGATAGCGGGCAGGCCAAATGTCGGGTCAACCGTGCGCTCGCCGGGTATGTTCTCCCTGACGCCGCCCGGGTTGATGCAGAGGTAATGCCCCATGCGTATCCTGCCCCGCCCGACCCCGGCCCCCTTGATCTTAAGGCAGTATTCGGCGGGGTCAAGGGCCATGTTGTCTATGATTCTGATTTTGGGAATCACGAGTCCCAGATCAAGCGCCGATTCGCGGCGGAGGCGCTGTACGCGCTCCAAAAGTTCCGCTCCCTTGTCCTTGTCAACGAGCGGGACTAGCCCGTAGCCAAGCTCAAGCGAGAGCGGGTCAAGCGGCACTATAGGCGATATTTCCCCCGTCTCCTCTTTTTGTTTTTTCGCCGCGGCGGATTCCGCTACAAGAGCGGCGGCGGGACTGCGTCGTTGGTCGTGGCTCAACCTGAAAGCGAAGAAACCGAGCAAGATGCTCATGGGAATAAGCACGTACCAGGGGAAACCCGGTATCAGCCCGAAGATCAAAAGAACGGCGGCGCCTATCCAATAGATTCGCGGATGCCGTGTAAATTCTTCAGAGATATCCTCGGCAAAGGTGCCGTTGGATACTGAACGGGTAACGATGATGCCGGTAGCCGTCGAGATGAAGAGGCTTGGGAACTGGCTCAAGAGCCCGTCCCCTATAGAGAACGCTATGTACGTGCCGACCGCCTGGCTCATAGGCTCGCCGTGCAGCGCCGCCCCTATTATGATGCCGGCGATTATGTTCACCGCGGTAATGAATATGCCGATTTTCACGTTGCCGGAAATGAACTTGCTCGCGCCGTCCATCGCGCCGTAAAAACTCGATTCCTGTTCAATCTCGTCTTTGCGCCGCTTCATCTCCTCCTCGCTTATCGCGCCGGAGTTGAACTCCGATTCGACCGCCATCTGCTTCGCCGGCATCTTGTCCAGTGTGAAGCGGGCCGCTACTTCGGCGATGCGGGTAGAACCCTTCGTGATAACCACGACCTGCACGGCTATCAGCACGATGAATATGACAAAGCCTATGACAAGGCCCTCCGTACCGCCAGAGCCTACAACGAAGGTAGAGAATGCGCGTATCATTCTGCCGTTAAAATTCTCACCCTGTGTCAGGATAAGCCTCGTCGAAGAGATATTAAGCGCAAGCCCGAACACGGTCAGTACCAGCAGCATAGTCGGAAACACGCTAAAATCAGTGGCTTTCTTTGTGTACAGCACTATGAGCAACACGAGCAACCCCATAATCAGGTTCATCGCCATCAGGCTGTCCAATAGAAATGTCGGCATGGGGATAATCATCATCATCACGGCGGTAACTACGCCAGCCGCGATAAAAATATCCCCTTTATTCCCCAGCGCCGCCGCAATCCCCGTCCGCGGCGTCATATAAGCGGCATCTGCCATACTTCCTCCCAAATCTTTTTACGTTGTCATAGTATCATAATCAATAATGAGTGAGAAGGGGGTCAGTCCAGCATAAATTTTTCCCTGATGTTGGTGCTAATAGACAAGGTAGGCCGACAGGCAAGGCCGACAGGCAACACGTCATTAGCCGTGTATATTATACGACTAATGGACATACATGGGAATGAGTCCCTGTCCTTTCTGCTTAACGATAAATAACGACAAATCTCGGTCTTTCGGTTACATTTTCGATATCTCACTGCGCCGGCTTGGAAAAGAAACAAGAGGCGGCTATACTATGGTTATGGTGTATCGTATATTTGGGCTTGCCCTGCTTACGATTTTTCTGGGCTCTTGCGAAGCGGTAAAGGATTTTGTCGAGCAGCCGGAGCACAAGACAATAACAATCAGCGACAGCGATCCGGAATGGACCGCGCGCATAAGCGAAATAAACAACAAAACTATAATTTTGGCGCTAACGCCACAACAACCAACAGGAGCGGATATCTCTCCCATGTTATTCAGGACTTTTGTCTATGCCATGGGAAAAGTTACCGGAAATAAAATTTATCTTAAACTGTATGAAAACGAGATTACGTATTGGACAGGAAGCGGTAACTATTGGGTTGTATTTTTCTTACCGGACGAAAGCGGCAGGCATATTTCGTTGATGTACGTGTCAAAACAGGCTTATGATTTTTACGCGGAAAACACATATTTGACAAATGAAGATTTTATGCCCCCCGTTGATATCGACCTTGATACAGCGTATATACTGCCATTCTAAACCGCCCATACCGCCGCCAACTCAATTACGAGGCGGCAGGCGGCGAGTATATCTTCCACGAGAAGCCATTCGGCGCGGCTGTGAAAATTCCGCCCTCCGGTAAAAATATTAGGGGCGGGAATACCGAGTTCCGCAAGGCGTGCTCCGTCCGTGCCGCCGCGTATAGGTTTTACCGTAAAATCAACGCCGATATTTTCCGCCGCCTCTTTCAATTTGTCAAAAACTTCGGGGCGGGACTCTATCTTTTCTTTCATGTTGTAGTACGTGGGTTTCGCGTCCAGTATAACCTTGCCGCCCGGAAACTGCGCCTCGACAGCGCGGGCAAAACTTTCCAGCGCCGCTATGCGCCTTTCCATGCCGGAACGGGTAAAATCGCGGACTATGAGCCTGAGTGAGGCCTCTTCGTGGCAGCCTGAAATATTCATCAGGCAGTAAAAGCCGTAGTACCCGTCCGTAGCTTCGGGGCTTTCATTCCTCGGCAACATAGCGGAGTACGAGGCGGCCATCAACGCGGCGTTTACCAAAACCCCGTGCGCCGCGCCGGGATGTATAGCCCTGCCCAAAAACCGCGCGTCCACGCCGTAAGCGTTAAAACATTCGATTTCCAACTCGCCCCCAGCCCCGCCGTCCAGCGTGTAGCAGACCTTGGAGGTGATTTTTTCGAGCGGGAATTCCGGCAGCCCCTTGCCGGTTTCTTCGTCCGGCGTGAAAATTATCTCAATGGGTCCGTGTTTTACCTCATCGTGGGACAAAAGGAAGTCCGCCGCGCAGACTATGGCCGCTATACCCGCCTTGTCGTCCGCCCCCAGCAGCGTGGAGCCGTCCGTGTGTACTATAGTCTTACCGGCGGCGGCGGCAAGATCCGCGTCCGCCCCCGGGTCAAGGACAACGCCATCGCGCAAGACTATTTTTCTCCCATCGTAATTCGTTACCACGCAAGGTTTTACATCTTTTCCCGATACCTCCTCGGCGGTATCAAGATGGGCAGAAAAACCTATGGTTTCAGGCGCGGGGGTTTCCGGCGGCAGGTTGGACGGTATTCGCGCCAGCACATAGCAGTGATCCGTGAGTTCCGCCTCGATTCCAAGCGCGGTAAGTTCGCTATGCAGGAGCCGCGCCAAATCCCATTGCCCGCTTGTACTCGGTGTATCCGCGATTTTCGGGTCGCTAGTCGTCCAAACCTTGGCGTAACGGACAAAGCGTTCTACCAGGGCATCTTTTAGCTGGCGCTCTTCGGCGGCGTTTATCCATACCATCATCGTGCCGCCAGAAAAGCCATCACCTTTGCGTCGCTTAAAATATTTTTTATCTCGCAGTATTCGTTAGGCTGGTGCGCTACTTCGTCCATGCGGCTCCAAACAACGGAATCAAGACCAGCGTTGCGTAAAAAAGCGCCGACTGTACCGCCTCCTATCCCTATAGTCCGCGTTTCGATGCCCAGAACCTCTTTACAGGCGGCGGAAAGCAGCGTTACAAGCGTGGATGTGGCGGGTGTCGCCTTTGATTCCATACTTTGTACGTCTGTCAGTTCTACTCTTACCCCGTATTCCTGTTCGATTCCCGCCTTAATCCGCCCCGCTTCTTCGAGAATTTCGCTGATACCATAGCGGGGAAGCGCCCTTATGTCTAAATAAAACACGTCATCACCCGGAATCGTGTTGACATTCGGGACGTTAGGTTCTTTTTTTGTCGGTTCTATCGTGGAATAATCCGGCTCGAACAACGTGTCATGCGCCTTAAACTTATTCATCAATCCGTTTCGCAGCCTGAGCATGAGGTCGGCGCCAGCGAGGCAGGCGTTGCGGCCCTGGTCGGGGCGCGATGCGTGGGTTTGTGCTCCAATCGTATGCACCTTGAGCCACAACTGATTTTTTTCGGCGATTTCCATAGTTTCGCCTAAAGGGTCGCCGCCGTCAGGTATCAGCGCAAGGTCGCTGTCATTGAATAGGGAGCGCCTGTTTTTTAGCAGCCAGTCTATGCCAAAGATGCTGCCACATTCCTCATCGGCGGCGAACAGTAGCTTTACCGTCCGTGCCGGCTGTATTTTCAACTTGACAAAGGCGAGGGCGGCGAGTACGGACGATACGAGTCCCTGCTGGTTGTCTTCAACGCCGCGTCCTATGAGCCTCCCGTCCTTCCTCACCACCGTCCACGGGTCGCTGTCCCAGAGAGAAAGCTCTCCGGCGGGGACAACGTCAAGATGGCTGATTATCCAAAGCCGCGCCGCGCTCCCGCCTTGAAGCGTGGCTATCAGGTTGGGTCTGCATCCGCCCTTTGCCCTGGGGTCGGGAGCATCGTGCCGTTCCAGAGCGCTTATTCCATGGTCCGTAAGCCACCGCTCAAGGAAAAGGCACTTGTCAAGCTCGCCTTCACCCCCCGAAGCCGGAGAGAGGGCCGGGCGCTTGGTAAGCTCTGTTTGTAGTTCAACGGCAAGGTCTAGAGAGCCGTCAATAAATTCAAAAATTTGTTCCATTTCCATAGTGTCAATCTTAATTTTTTTGGAGGGGAGGGGGAAGCCCCAGCTCTGTTTCCCGCGTTTAAACGTC